>DPFD01000246.1:0-968 GCA_003534175.1 Chitinophagaceae bacterium | reverse complement strand
GCCGGTGAACGTACTACAGCTATTGAAATTGGCGACGAACCAATGCAGTTTCATAAAAAGTTTCCGGATATTACTGTTGCCGTGGGCGAAGAAAGATTAATCGCCATTCCTCAATTGTTACATGATCGTCCGGAAACACAGGTTATTATTCTGGATGATGCATTTCAACACCGCCCGGTAAAAGCCGGATTGAACATTTTACTGACTGCTTATCATGCATTATATACGGAAGATGCATTGGTGCCAGTTGGTGGTTTGAGAGATATTCCATCGAGCGCAGAACGAGCCGAAATTATTGTGGTTACTAAATGCCCGGAAACACTGTCTGTTTCATCGAGGAATCAGATCATTTCCAAACTGAAACTTAAACCGAATCAATCTGTTTATTTTACTTCACTCACATATTCTGCACCTCAACATTTATTTACGGGAAAATCATATCTGCCCAATGGCAATGATTCCGTATTACTCATTTCCGGAATCGCTCAGCCTGAACCGCTGATTCAATTTGTGAATAAACAATATCAGCAGGTAGACTGGATGCAATTTCCCGATCATCATATTTTTAACATCGATGATCTTCAGCATATCCGCACACGATTTGAAAAAATTCAGTCGGCACAGAAAATTGTGCTGACCACCGAAAAAGACGGTGTACGACTTGAAAAATTTGCAAAAGAACTTACTGGCTTTCCTGTATACGTGTTACCAGTAAGACATACTTTTTTATTCAACGAAGAATCAGACTTCAACCAAAAAATCCAACGGTTTGTTGAAACTTTCCAGAGCTGATAGTTTAGTAGGAAAGAAGGATGTATCCTGAATCGCCCTAAACATTACTAATATACGCCATGTGTAACAGTTCGACACTGAACTCCGTAATACATTTTCGTTCTATAATTAATATTATGTTAAGTAGATAATATTGAAATCATGAAGGCTGCTAATAAACGTTTGAACACAAATTT
>DPFD01000250.1:8160-8537 GCA_003534175.1 Chitinophagaceae bacterium | reverse complement strand
GCCTACAAGGTAACACCATCCTTTTGTGAAGATGAGGTAAACTACATCCTCGGCGTGGGTGGCATACAGGTTCGATATAACCAAACCCTGGGTAAAGATTTCACCTTGAGTGATCTTCAGCAATCGTATGATGCTGTGTACCTTGGAATTGGTGTAGGACTTGCCAGGCAATTACATATTCCCGGTGAACAACTCAATGGTGTGGAAGATGCAATCACATTTATTTACAACCTCAGAGACAAAGGATTTGCGTCAGTGCCTGTGGGAGATCGTGTAGCCGTAATCGGTATGGGCATGACTGCGATTGATGCGGCTACACAGGCTAAAAGACTCGGTGCGGAGAAAGTAATTATGGTGTATCGCAGAACAGAAAACGA
>DPFD01000250.1:0-8146 GCA_003534175.1 Chitinophagaceae bacterium | reverse complement strand
GATATTGCCATGCTGGATGGCTGCGAAGTAATCTGGCTGGCAGCTCCCAAAGAAATTATTGGTGAGAACAATCAGGTTACGAAACTGGTGTGCAGTAAAATGACGCTGGGTGAGCCTGATGCCAGTGGCAGAAGATCGCCGGTAGATACCGGTGAAACCTTTACACTGGATGTGGATATGGTTATAAAAGCGGCAGGACAGACTCCGTATACTGATATAATACAGGAGGCAAACCTGTTGAATCAGGATGGAAAAGTTTCAGTAACACAGGGAGCAATCACCAACATACCCGGTGTATTCGCCGGCGGCGATTGCGTGAATGGCGGTAAAGAAGTAGTTGACGCGGTACAGGCCGGCAAAGATGGGGCATCCGCCATCCTCGAATTCCTGAAAGTGTCTTAATCATTCAACACGATACACAAATAAACATGCTTTAACCGGTGCATACGCACCATTAAACTTTATACCATGGCCGATATTTCATCCACCTTTCTGGGTATACAATCCCCCAACCCATTCTGGCTGGCCAGCGCACCACCCACTGATAAAAAAATCAATGTACTCAGAGCCTTTGAAGCCGGATGGGGCGGCGTAGTATGGAAAACACTCGGCAGTCAGGTGAAGAACGTTTCTTCACGATATTCCGCGGTGAACTTCGGCGCAAAAAAAATGATGGGCTTCAACAACATTGAACTCATCAGCGACCGGCCGTTGGCACTGAACCTGAAAGAAATCAGCGAATGTGTTCGTTTGTTTCCTGACAGAGCCATGATTGTTTCATTGATGGCAGACAACAACAGAAAAAGCTGGCATGAACTTATCAAGCAGGTTGAAGACACCGGAGCACATGGATTTGAACTCAATTTTGGATGTCCGCATGGCATGACGGAAAGAGGCATGGGCGCTGCGGTGGGCCAGGACCCTGAAATAGCCCGCATGGTGGTGGAATGGGTGATGGAAGCTGCTACATTACCGGTGATCACCAAACTCACCCCCAATGTGCATTCAGTTGTGCCTACCGGTAAAGCCTGTGTTGAAGCCGGCAGTAACGGACTATCACTCATCAATACCATTCAATCGGTAACGGGCATTGATCTGGATACATTGGTACCGAATCCTTATGTTGATGGCAAATCGGTTTTTGGCGGATACTGCGGACCGGCAGTAAAACCCATTGCACTAAAAATGCTGACCACCATCGCACAAAATCCGGTTACTTCTAAAGTACCTGTATCAGGAATTGGAGGCGTGAGCACCTGGAAAGACGCTGTGGAGTTTATGTTGCTGGGCGCATCCAATGTGCAGGTATGTACGGCCGCTATGAATCACGGATTCAGGATTGTGGAAGATATGTGCGAAGGACTGAACAACTGGATGGATGAAAAAGGATTTAAAAAATTAGAAGACTTTACCGGTAAATCCGTTGATAAAATTACACACTGGGAAGACCTTGACATCAACTATCACCATGTGGCAAACATCAATCAGGATAAATGCATCCATTGCGGACTATGTTACATTGCCTGTGAAGACACTTCACATCAGTCGATTAACCTCGCCTACGGCAAACCCTATAACACATACACCATCAAAGAAGATGAATGTGTTGGCTGTAATTTGTGCCAACTCGTATGTCCCGTAAATGAGTGCATTACGATGGTTGAAAAACGCGTTGCTCCCGAATATCTCAACTGGAAAGAATTTCAGAAAAGAGGATTACCCCTGAACGATCATTGATGCCATCTCCCGTGATACAGCAATCATAATTAAAAAAGGGGAACACGCATATTATTAGCCTTTGCACATTCCTTCCGGAATTGTTGACAAATGATGCGTATAGCATACATGAATGGTTCAGAATAATTATTTTTGAACAAATCATGCTGCTTGAGAAACATTCTGCTGATCTTATTACTCCTTCATACTGCTGCTGCAACCGCTCAGGAAAGGTACTGGCAACAACGGGTAGACACTGAAATAACAGTTGCATTGAACGACCAGGAACATTCGCTTACCGGGGATATTCAAATGCGGTATTACAATGAATCGCCCGATACACTCACCTTCATCTGGATGCACCTTTGGCCAAACGCCTATAAAAACGATCGTTCTGAACTCACCAAACAACTCGTAGAACAGGGATCCACAGATTTTTATTTTAGTAAGGATGATGACCGTGGATATATCAACCGTATTCAGTTTTCAGTAGATGGAATGAATGCCGCTTCCGAAAACCATCCGCAACATCAGGAGATTGTAAAACTCCTGTTACCCAAGCCTCTCCTTCCGGGCCGCTCGGTTGAAATTACCACGCCCTTCTATTTAAAACTTCCTTATAACTTTTCGCGAAGCGGACATGTTGAGCAATCCTATCAGATAACACAATGGTATCCTAAACCTGCAGTATACGATAGAAAAGGATGGCATGAAATGCCTTACCTGAATCAGGGAGAATTTTACAACTCCTTCGGCAGCTATCGGGTGTCTATCACCACTCCGGCCGAATATGTAGTAGCTGCTACCGGAAAGAAAACCGGGGAAACAATCACCGACAGCCTTAAAACACAGGTGTTTCAACAGAATAACATTACTGACTTTGCATGGTTTGCAGATAAAAAATACGTACACGTAAAAGATACCGTGCTGCTGAACAACAGAATAGTGGAAATTAATGTGTACCACTATCCATCTTCAGAAAAGTACTGGAAGGCAGTACCGGAATATGTAAAAAAATCACTTCGGACCAAATCAGCATGGATTGGCGAATATCCCTACCCGGTAGTGAGTTTGGTAGAACACCCGCTCCGTGGACAGGGAGGCATGGAATATCCTACCATCACACTGATATCTACAGAAGTTCAGCCACATGATATGGATGACCTGGTAAATCATGAAGTAGGACATAACTGGTTTCAGGCTATTCTGGCAAGCAACGAACGGCAACACCCCTGGATGGACGAAGGAATGACCAGTTATTACGACCGGCGTTATCGCTTGCTACGGAGCGACCCAAAACCCAAACGAGAGAACTTCTTTACCAAACGTACCCCCCGCGAAGCCGACAAACTGTTGCTGCAAACTCTAATTCAAGCAAAAAAAGATCAGCCGATTGAAACACCCTCGAGCAAACTATCGATGTATAACTATCAAGCAGNNCCGCCGAATGGATGGAGCAGTTAGGAGAAACTTTGGGAACCGTAGTGTTCGACAGTGTAATGCGGCGGTATTATTCACAATACAGGTTTAAACATCCTTATCCCGAAGACTTTCAAAAAATTGTAGCCGAAGTAACAGGAGATTCTGCCAACAGCCTGTTTCAATTGCTTCACCAAAAGGGTCCACTCGAACCGGCACCTAAAAAAAATCTGAAGGTGATGTCTTTTCTCAGCCTGAAAGACACTGACCGGTACAATTACCTGTTTCTTGCCCCGGCATACGGTTACAACCAGTACGACCGACACATGGTTGGTGCCATCCTGCACAACTATACCCTGCCCATACCGAAGTTAAAATTTGTATTGGTGCCGTTATACTCCACCGCCTCCAAAGAACTGAATGGTATCGGCCGTATTGGATATACACATTATTTAAATAATGGAAGTTCGGTTGAAACATACATCAACGGTGCCCGCTTTAATAGGGATCAATACACCGATTCTACCGGAAAGAAGAACTTCATGTCGTTTCAAAAGCTGGCTCCTTCCATTCGCTATACCCTGGCTCCTGCTTTTCCGGGCAGCAGCCTCCACAGATATATTGAGTTTAAACATTTTCGCATAACCGAAACCGATATACTGTTCACCAGAGATCCTTCCACGAATCAATTCAATATCACCTATCCGAAAAACACACGCTATCTCAATCAGCTCACCCTACACGTGGAGAACAACCGAACACTGTACCCTTATGCCGGTAGCCTGGTAGCCGAACAGGGAAAAGAATTTTTGAGAATGGCATTTACGGGTAACTATTTCTTGAATTATGAAAAGCAGGGTGGACTAAACTTTCGGCTGTTTGCAGGGAAATTCATTTATACCGGTGATAAAACGGTGCTGACACAATTTAACACAGAACGGTATCACCTGAACATGACAGGCCCGAATGGAAATGAAGATTACACCTATAACAATTACTTTTTTGAAAGAAACGCATTTGACGGATTAGGTGCACAGCAAATCATGATGAGAGATGGAGGATTTAAAGTGAGAACCAATTTACTGAGTAATAAAGTAGGCAAAACCGATAACTGGCTCGCCGCCATTAACCTCACATCCACCATCCCGCGTTCGGTTAACCCACTCTCTGTATTGCCCGTTGAACTGCCCATAAGAATCTTTGCCGATATCGGAACCTATGCAGAAGCATGGGAGGAATCATCCGGCAACGACCGGCTGTTGTATAATGCAGGTGTACAGTTAACCATCGCGCGTGCCATCAACATCTACATTCCGATTTTGTACAGCAAAGTGTACAGAGATTATATAAAAAGTACGATTCCGGAAAAACGTTTTCTCAGAACCATTTCATTCAGTATTAATTTCAATGAGTGGCATCCAAGAAAATGGCTTCCACAATTTCCATTATGATACGCCATTTATCATATGAAGCGATTGNNATGGGATGCCTGTATAGATGACGCTGCCCATCCATTGGTTTATGCATACTCTTTTTATCTAAATGCGATGGCAGGCCGCTGGAATGCATTAGTGCTCAATGATTATGAAGCCGTGATGCCAATCCCCTGCAGAAAAAAATTGGGTATACAATATGTGTATCAACCGGCATTCATTCAACAACTTGGAATATTCGGTAATACTACGGATAGTCCGTTACTCACGGACGCATTTATTCAAACCCTGATGCACCATTATCGCTTTGCAGAGTGCACCCTCAACTTTGCCAATCCGATTTCTCAACATGAACAATATGAAGTTCAGTTCAGAAATAATTACATTAAGAACCTACATCAACCCGAGCAGGGTTTCAATCATTCCTCACCGTACATGCAAAAACGGTATAGAAGGGCAGAAAAAAACGAACTCACCTATGAAAGCGGCTACGATTATGCTTCTGTGATTGCCCTGTATAAATCCTTATATCATAAACGCCTTCCGGCATTCAGTGAAGATGATTTTCGGAATTTCCACCGGGTGTGTGCCCATTTGCAATCCATTGGACGGCCACCGTTGATTCGCCTGTGCAAACAGGAGGGATCCATTGTAGCGGCGCTGTTGCTGATAGAATGGAATAAAAGACTGTACAACCTCGTATCCTGTTTACTGCCTGAAGGGAAAAAACGTTTAGCCAATTACTATTTATTCGGAAAATGTGTGGAAGAATTTTCCGGCCATGGTTACACGCTGGATTTGGAGGGATCGGATGAACCGGGAATAGGCTTTTTTTATGAGAAGATGAGCGATCAGCATCAGCCCTATCCTTTCATCCGCTTCAATCACCTGCCCATTCCATTGCGTTGGTTTAAATAAACGGTTTTCGGATATCAAAAAGCCCTTCCTGTTCCTGAATGGCATATCCATACCATGCATGCAATTCGTCATAAGAAATAAACCGCACTTCAAAACCTGCTGACTGCAACCTGCTGATATAACCGCCTCGACTGTAAATACGCACATGATCTTTTTGCCCGAATAACCTCGACTGCTCTTTCGGATTATTGATGTCCTTTTGTTCCAGTGTGGCCGGAATTTCATCTGAATACGGCACCTGAAGTATAGCGCTCCCACCGGGCTTCAACACACGGAAAATTTCACTCATAGCCTGTGTATCATCCGGAATGTGTTCGAGTACATGATTGGCAATGATTAAATCAAATGTATCATCGGGATAAGTGAATCGGGTAGCATCCTGCTGTTCAACATTTTTGGCTGTACGTTGATAAAACCCGGGCTGTATATCCGCTGCGGTTACGCGTGTCCGTTGTGAGAGATAGGGATATACATTTCTTTCGGGGGAAAGATGCAATACCTGTTTTCCGGTTAACCCGGATTGTGCTTCTAACACCAGCAATACCAATCGCTCCCGGGCATGACTCATGCAATACGGACACACGATATTTTTACCGTAACCCGCAATCACCTTGTGCCTGTTGATAGCCTCTGCATTTTCAGGGGAAGGCTCATCGTCCTTAAACTTCGAATAGGCATGACCGCACACATTACAGGTAAATCCGGAGCCGGCATAAGCGCGGAATCGTTGTCTGAGAAAAAAACGTTGAGTATAAAAAATACAGCTCCTGTAAAAAGACTGAAGCGGATGATACACTCCAATATATCTCAACAACCGCATCAGGTACTGCTTCATGAAGCTGCTACATTTAGGAGGAACGACTATTCAATATGGCTTGTGCCACGATCATGTCTATCGGATGGGTTACTTTGATATTCTCTTCCTCTCCTTCCACCAAATGCAACTTCAGTCCGAACGCTTCCGTAACCGAAGCTTCATCCGTAAACCATTCCTTATAATCAATTTTAAATGCCGGTAAAATAATTTTACTGTAAAACGCCTGGGGCGTTTGAACCAACCTCAGGGCATTCCGGTCAATCGCCTGATTTCGTTCTTCAGTAACCATGCGAATACTGTCTTTACAGGGCACCACCGGTATTGCACTGCCATGTTCCAGCACTGCTTCATAGCACCGACGGATCAACGCAGGAGTAATCAGGCATCGAACTGCATCATGCACCATTACTATACTTTCGTCTTCAACCATGGCCAATCCATTTTGTACCGAATGAAAACGCTGGCGTCCGCCAATAGTAATCTGTATACGCGAGTAATCAAAATATGCATCAATAATTTCCTGACCTACTGCAATATATTCTTCGGGCAAAACTAAAATAATCTGCATGTCGTCATAGGCCTCTAAAAAAGCCCTGAGCGTGTAATACAGCAGGGGCTTATCACTCAACATATGAAATTGCTTTGGCATGCTGCTATTCATACGTTTCCCTGCACCGCCGGCAACAATCAATGCGTACTTTTTCATATCCTTAATCCTTGTAGATTCCGATGATTTGCTCGCCCTTGCTGTTGCGCATGGCCCGGTACATACCGGCACTGTTAAACACCATCGACACATTAGCATTAGAATCAATTCCAATCATGCCGCCCTCTCCCTCCAATGCTACCAATTTGCGGTTCACCACCTCATCCATGGCTTCCTGAAGCGACATGTTTTTATACTCCATCAAACAACTCACATTATGTGCCGCTACTGCGCGGATGAATGGCTCTCCGTGCCCTGTGCAACTGATGGCACAGGTTTGATTGTTGGCGTATGTGCCAGAACCTATCACCGGACTGTCGCCAATTCTCCCATATTTCTTATTCGTCATTCCACCGGTACTGGTACCTGCAGCAATATTTCCCTGCTGATCACAGGCACAGGCTCCTACCGTTCCGAATTTTTTATCCTTCATCAATTCCTGGATATTCTGATGCGTATGATCCAGGGAATAATTATCACTGTCTCTGATTTCTTTCCATTGATCGTAGCGAAACTGAGAAAAGAAATAATCATCCGGCTCCAGTTTAATACCCTGCTTGATAGCGAAATCATTGGCACCCTTTCCACTCAGGAACACATGATTGCTGTTGTGCATCACTTCTGCGGCAAGCTCGATAGGATTGCGCACGTTCCGAACGGCTGCAATGGCACCGGCATTGAGGGTAGCGCCATCCATTAAGGCAGCATCCATTTCCTGAACCCCTTTTTTGGTAAACACCGATCCACGGCCTGCATTGAACAGTAAATTATCTTCCAACACCACAATAGCTGCTTTCACCGCATTCACAGCAGTACCACCTTGTTCGAGTACTGCATAACCGGCATCCAGCGCACTTTGTAAGCCTTCCATATAAAGCTGTTCCAGTTCCGGAGTCATATCCGATTTTAAAATAGTTCCGGCACCGCCGTGAATCACTAAAGCATAAGGTTGCATATCCATTTGATTATGGGGTGAAATTACTTTAAATATTGCATCAACAAGTTTTCCTTTTATCCATTTTTTAAGGTTATCCTCTTACTCATTTACAGCATGTATACACTTGCTGAAGATGAAACAACAAACAGACTGATTAAAATAAAAGGATGACTGCATCCCACCTTACGCCTATAAAGTTT
>DPFD01000153.1 GCA_003534175.1 Chitinophagaceae bacterium | reverse complement strand
TCAGCAAATCGTAAACTTCAATGTCAGTTATCCGTTTCAGTATAAAAATTATTCCATTTTCGGTAATGTAAACTCCTTTTACAGCATCAATCGCGCTGATTTCGGTCCGGGCCGTAAAATTGAATTAAAAGTATTTTCCATTAGTGCCTTTGCACAACAATCATTAAAACTGAAAAGAAACTGGACGCTGGAAATGACTACCTGGTTCACCTCTCCCTCCGTATGGCAGGGTACATTCAAATCGAAGTCGATGGGTATGATTGATGCCGGTTTCTCAAAATCATTATTTAAAAATCAGGGCAACTTACGGGTAGTGGTATCCGATATTTTCAGGATGATGAACTGGAGGGGCGTGAGCAATTTTGTAGGACAGGAGTTCATTGCATCCGGCCAGTTTGATAGTCGTCAGTTAAAAGTAAACTTCAACTGGAAATTCGGTAATACCGGCGTTCGTGCGGCACGCCAGCGGAATGTAGGCCTGGAAGAAGAGAACAAAAGATCGCAATCTACCGACGGAGGAATTGGCCAGTAACGCTCACGATTTCAAAGACTTAAGTACTTTGTTTTCATAATATATCCATGTCAATATCGGAGTACTCCAAAATTCACCCTCTATTTATTAGGATTTGTCGAAATGCTTTTATTATTTTGTGCTGGATAGTAATTTTACTATCCCTCTCCAATTATCCGGGTAAAGCCGTATTACCGGAAATCACATTATTTCCTCGTATTGTTTTAAATCCCTTTATCCGGGAATCCACGTATGTCCACCGACAAACCTGAACGTTTCGCATAGCCCTAACTGTTGCCGGAACGCTTCCAATCCAAGCCTGTAGAACATATACACATGAATGCATGTACCTCATGCTATTTGCTATTGCTGTATATAAATGAAAATTATGAAAACATCATTACCCACCCTGCCGTTTAGCCGACTGCGTTATGCTTATTGGATGAGCATATCACTGATTTGTGCATTATTGTTTACATCAGTGGCTTCTTTTGGTCAGGCCAGTGCAACCTACAATGCAACAGGTAATCAAACATTTACTGTTCCTGCGGGTGTAACTCAAATAACCGTGGAATGCTGGGGCGGCGGAGGAAGAGGCGGTTCCAGAACCACTAATGGATATGGCGGCGGTGGAGGTGGTGTTGCATATTCGCGCAGTGTGCTTTCAGTTACACCGGGTAGTACCATCAACTTGTTCGTTGGCGCAGGTGCACCGGCATCTACTTCTACTACACCACCCAATGGAGGGGATAGTTGGTTTGGCAGCAATACAACAGTGATGGCTAAAGGTGGGAACTCAGTAGGTAACAATACCACAGGAGGAGCTACAGGTGGAANNACCAATGATGGATATGGCGATGTTCGTTTTGATGGAGGAAATGGTGCCGATGCTTCCGGTTCAGCCGGCGGTGGTGGCGGTTCTTCGGCAGGTAACAGTGTAAATGGAACGAATGCAACTAATAACAACGGTGCGAATGCACCGGCTGGAGGTGGTGATGGAGGAAATGGCCGNNCTCCAGTGGGGTGGGCGGAAATGGCGAAACACCCGGCGGTGGAGGAGGGGGAGCTTTTAGGAATTCATTTACCAACAGAAACGGAGGTGCTGGTGCAAATGGACGTGTAGTAGTATCCTGGGTACCGGCTTCTGCTGCCCAGTTTAACTCGATGAATTTCGGATCATCTGTTTGGTGCCCCGGTGAAACAAGAACAGTATCGGTAACGGTTACGAATATCGGACAAGCCACCTGGACCAATGCATCGCCACAGATTCGCATAGGAGTAAAATGGAATGGCGATGCCGATTACTTTGTTAGAACCAATGCCAACGGATTGGCACCGGGTGCAACAGAAACATATTATCTTACCATCACCGCTCCCACAACGTTGGGTAACAATAACCTGACCTTTGATGTGGTGAATGAATTGAATTGCTGGTTTGGAAACAACAACGGCAGTTGCGGACCAGGCAATACGGTATATACCTCTCCTAACATCACCATCGGTGGGGTTACCGCCGGAAACATTACCGGCGATGATGGCGTTTGTGTGGGTTCTCAAACAACGTTAACACCCAATCCGGTGGGAACAGGTCCGTTTAGCTATACCTGGAATTCATCGGATAATTCCATACTTACCGTAACCAATGGGGGAGTAGTAACAGGTGTAACCATTGGCAGTGCAACAGTTACCTATACCGTTACCGACGGAGGGGGATGTTCTGCCACTTCTGCACCATTCAACCTCACCGTGCATGCTGCTGCCACAGGATCATTAACCGCATCCGACAACTCGGGTATTGCACCTAATGATCAAATTATTTGCGCAGGTGACAATATTACCTTCACAGCTTCCACGGGTTTCAATGCATACATCTTTAAAGTTAACGGTACCACGGTACAAAGTGGTGTCTCACGTTTCTTCAGTACTTCAACGCTTAATAACGGAGATGTGGTAACAGTAGATGTGGTAAATGCCAACAACTGCCTGATTACTTTCAATCCTATAACGGTTACGGTTACCCCTTTACCTTCCGGTAGCCTCACCTTTACTGAAAACTCTGGATTAACTGCGGATGATGGAGTGATTTGTGCAGGCAGTCCGGTTACCTTTACTGCCACGGCCGGATTCAGCAATTACGCTTTTAAAATCAACGGCAGTACTGTTCAGAGTGGCGCTTCAAACGTGTTCAATACTTCATCCATAGTTGCGGATGCAGCGGTTACCGTAGAAATTACCAATGCCGGTAATTGTAAATTCACTCCGGCTCCTGTTCAAATTACAGTGGTTCAAACACCTGCTGTAATGGCAGTCATCACCGAGAATTCAGGTTTGGCGGCAGACGATAATACCCTCTGTGCCGGGNNTGGGCTTTGCTGATTACCAGTTTTGGGTGAATGGTACAAACGTTCAGCAAAGTGCTTCTCATGTTTATACCAACAACAATTTTATAAATCCTTCCATTGTAAGCGTAAACGCTACTGATGCCCAGGGATGTAGTGTTTCATCTTCCAATCAGATTATTTCTGTGAATGATTTGCCTGCAGGCATCCTGAACATTTTTGAACAATCCGGCATACACAATGATGCGGATATTTGCAGCGGTACCAATGTACTGTTTGAAGCTACTGCAGGCTACGATAACTATCTCTTTAAAATCAATGGTTCCAATGTACAAAATGGAGCATCCAATACATTTACTACCAACACATTAAACCACGGTGATGTAGTTTCTGTGGAAGTTACTTCAGATGCCGGATGCAGCGCAATATTCAATTCATTCACTATGGTGGTGAATGACCTTCCGGCGGTTACCTTAACTGCTGCTGAAACCTCTGGCACCACTGCAAACGACAATGCTATTTGTGTGGGTGATCTGGTTACGTTCAGCGCCACTGCCGGTTATGATAATTATGAATTCCTGTTGAATGGTGCTGCTGTTCAAAACGGAACCTCGAATATATTTACCAGCACTACATTGCTGGATGGCGATGAACTGCAGGTGGTGGCAACACATGCCAATGGCTGTGCTGCTCCTTCTGCTGTGGTAACCATTACCGTGCATCCGATTCCAACCGCTGCCATGAGCGTTTCAGAAAACTCCGGAGTAGCCGCGAACGACAATATCATTTGTGATGGGGCTTCGGTAACTTTTGAAGCCTCTGCCGGATATGCACAGTACACCTTCCGAATCAACGGGATGATTCAGCAACAATCTGCAAACCCAGTATTCACCACTTCATTACTGAACAACGGAGATCTGGTGGATGTGGTAGTTACTTCTGCCAACGGTTGCACGCAGGATGTTACCGGAGCCATCATCAGCGTTCAGCCATNNCGGTAGTGAACCTGAGTGTATCTGAAACTTCCGGCACGGCCAATGATGGTATCATTTGCTTAAACTCAGCGGTTACATTTACTGCCACTTCCGGCTTATCGCTGTACGAATTTTATGTGGATGGTGTAATGGTTCAGAGCGGGCCATCCAATACCTACACCACATCATCTTTCACAACAGATGTACCGGTACATGTAGTAGCCTATAACAATAATCAGTGTAGCCAGGCTTCCTCATCCATTCAAATTCAGGTATTGCCATTACCGGCAGGTTCGTTGCAGGTAATTGAAAATTCAGGCAATAGCACTAACGACGGAGTGATATGTACCGGAGCTTCGGTAACATTCTCTGCACCTTCGGGCTACAGTACCTATATTTTTACTGTGAACAGCGTGGTAGTACAAAGTGGTGCTCAAGAAAATTACACCACCAACACCTTGAACAATGGCGATGTGGTACAGGTGGAGATCACCGATGCTAACAGCTGCAGCAACGTACTGGCACCGGTAACAATTACCGTGCATGCGTATCCGGTAGTACCGGCCATTACAGGAGCAACAAACGTTTGTTTACATAGTTCCATTACATTACAAAACACGCTGGCCGGTGGTACCTGGAGCAGCGATGATAATTCCATTGCTTCCATCCATCCCACAACAGGCGTTGTGACAGGCATCAACACCGGTACGGTAACCATCCGCTATTCATATACTAACGCCAACGGATGTACTACGCAGGAATCTGTACAAATAACGGTTAATGGTCTGCCTACACCAACTTTAAATGGCCCTAATCCTTTCTGTCCGGAAACTATATCAGTATATACTACAGAACCCGGACAGTTTAACTATACCTGGACGGTAACCGGCGGAGTTGTAATGACAGGCGGAACAAGTACGGATCATCAAATAACCATCGACTGGAGTTTACCTGGTGTTAAATCCATATTTGTAAACTATACCGATGCCAATGGATGTTCAGGAGCTACTTCCTCTACCGTAACAGGTACCACGGGTATTACACCTGTGATTAGCGGATTAACTGCTGTGTGTACCGGTGCGCAGGGTGTGGTGTACAGTACACAGGGAGGTCAGACCGATTACACCTGGTCTGTAACCAACGCTACTATCACTTCTGGCGGAGGGGCTACAGACAACACAGTAACTGTTACCTGGGATACCCCGGGCATGCAGGAAGTAAGTGTAAACTTTACCGACGCCAATGGTTGTACTTCTCCCGAAGAAACAGTATATCCTGTCGTGGTGCGGCCTAATCCAACGGCCGGTATCAGTGGTACCAACGCCGTTTGTCATCAGTCGGCCCAGCCTTTAATAACCTTCACCGGTAACGGAGGAACGGCCCCCTATACCTTTACATATGAAATCAATGGCGGAGCACCGCAAACCATAACCACTACTGCAGGCAATACCGTAACCCTTGCCGTACCCACAGGCAGTACCGGTACTTTCGTGTATACCTTACTGTCAGTATCCGATGTGTACAACTGTGCACAGAATGCTACAGGATCTGCAAGCGTAACGGTACACCCACTGCCTACTGCCGGAATTTCAGGCACATCTACAACATGTGTGAATGGAAGCAGTCCGGTAATTACTTTCACCGGCGCGGATGGTACTGCACCTTATACCTTTACCTATACAATTAACGGAGGTACAGCACAAACCGTAGTATCTGTTGGAAATATTGCTACTGTAAATTGCCCGGTGAATGCTTCGGGAACTTTTGTATATGAATTGCTGAGTGTAGCCA
>DPFD01000239.1:3237-4572 GCA_003534175.1 Chitinophagaceae bacterium | reverse complement strand
TCCGATATCCGTGCCAGTATTTGTGCCGCAGTGTCGGTAAGGGTGCAGGAACCTGTTTTTGAAAGCCAGACGAAAACCAAGCTGGGCTCACAGGTGGTTTATGAAAATGGCCCGAGCATGAAATCGTTCGTGGCTGATTTTCTCGGAAGAGAACTGAACAACTACCTGCATAAAAATCCTTCCACGGCTGAAGCACTGAAGAAAAGAATTGAGCAATCGGAGCGTGAAAGAAAAGAACTTGCCGGTATTAAAAAACTAGCCAACGAACGCGCCAAAAAAGCCAACCTGCACAATAAAAAACTGCGCGATTGTAAGTACCATTACAATGAAGAAGTAACCGGTAAAGACAAGGAGCATATTCTTTCATTGCAGAACGAAACTACGCTGTTCATCACCGAAGGTGACAGTGCCAGTGGTTCCATCACGAAAGCCCGCAATGTAAATACACAGGCTGTTTTCAGTTTAAGGGGTAAGCCATTGAACAGTTACGGCTTATCTAAAAAAATTGTGTATGAAAATGAAGAGTTCAACCTGTTGCAGCATGCGCTGAATATTGAAGAAGGGTATGAGGGACTGAGGTATCATAACATTGTGATTGCCACCGATGCCGATGTGGATGGGTTGCATATCCGTTTGTTGCTGATGACTTTCTTTTTACAGTTCTTTCCCGATCTGGTAAAGAATGGCCACGTGTATATTCTGGAAACGCCTTTGTTCAGGGTACGCAACAAACAGGAGACCATTTATTGTTACGACGAAAGTGAAAAGCAGGTAGCCGTTAAAAAATTAGGCAACAAGCCTGAGATTACCCGGTTTAAAGGACTGGGTGAAATCAGTCCGGAAGAATTTGCCCGTTTCATTGGTGCAGACATGCGACTGCAACCCGTGATTATGGAACAAGGTGAACATATTCAGCAACTGCTGGAATATTACATGGGTAAGAACACACCGCAGCGTCAGGAGTTTATTATCGACAACCTGAAAGTAGAACTCGATTTGGCAGAAACCACTACCGAATAAATTTTAATACATAAACAGTGATTCATATAGTATTCAACGAGGCAGATGTGGATGTTTTACAATCTGCCATTACATTAGATGACAGCATTCAGGGAGATGTACTGTGCATTAGCGATGATTATTCAGTAGGTCCGGTACAAAACCTGTACACGGCCGAAGGCATTGAAGCACGCCG
Organism: Chitinophagaceae bacterium; assembly: GCA_003534175.1. Lineage (GTDB taxonomy): Bacteria > Bacteroidota > Bacteroidia > Chitinophagales > Chitinophagaceae > Ferruginibacter. Next base: position 3,377 of record DPFD01000239.1, on the reverse strand, counting down.
TGCCTGGTGGAATCAGGTGCAGGAAGGATACGATGCCGATAAAAAAGCTACACCCGAAACCCCTGATGATTACGACACTATTGCCGGTGTGGTAGGAAGGCTCCGGAGAGATGAACAGGAAACCGTATGGATATGGGCCG
>DPFD01000239.1:591-3226 GCA_003534175.1 Chitinophagaceae bacterium | reverse complement strand
ATTACTGGATGTTGCATTATTTAAAACCATTTGCCGGACGAATTTACATTCTCTACCTGAACAATCTTCCGTTTCTGAATGAGAAAGGAGGAATCTTTTATCCGTTGAACCTGCATGAAATTCCGCCACGTGAATTTCTGAAAGCAAAGAAACTGGCACGGCCCATCACCCTCAGCGAATTTGAAGTTGATCCGGATGAATGGGAGAAACTGGCAGGCGCCGGGTTACCCGTTCGTATTTTGGAAGGAGGTAAAAAACTGGTGCAGCATCCGGAACAGTTTTTTGATGCAGAACTTAAAAAATTTGTTACCTCCGACTGGCAAAAGGCTACCAAGGTAATTCAACAGTTTAAGGGAAAGGCCAAACAAACTACCGGTGAGGCATACCTGCTTTGGCGACTGAAATTCATGGCCGGAGAAGGCAAACTGGAAGTGCAGAGCAAATCAGCCCACGTAAAAGATATTGAAGTTAAATTAATGAGCACATAACTTGAAAATAGCAACGCAAATAAGACTTGAAGAGGTACTGATGTGGGTAACCGGAATTTCCCTATTTTATGTTACCGGAGTGGAGTGGTGGTGGTATTTGCTGGTGTTCCTTGGGCCCGACATCAGTATGCTGGGATACCTCGCCGGAAACAAAACCGGAGCGGGGCTATATAATTTCTTTCACAGCAAAGCGGTGGGACTGGCCTGTGTGCTGGCCGGAATGTTCACTGAACATCCGTACATCGGACTCATCGGCGTGGTGATTGTTGCCCATTCAGCATTCGACAGGATGATGGGCTATGGATTGAAATACGATAAAGGATTTAAATACACACACCTTGGTGTGATTGGTAAAAAAAGTGGTGAATAGATAGTATGGCTAAGAAAACAAAAGAAGCGTATACGCATAGCAGCAGCGGTGTAAGCGGACAGTACAAAAGCTGGTTTTTAGATTATGCCAGTTATGTAATTCTAGAACGCGCCGTACCTGCAGTAGAAGATGGATTAAAGCCGGTGCAACGCCGCATCCTTCATGCTATGAAGGAAATGGATGACGGGCGCTTCAACAAAGTGGCGAACATTATCGGCCAGAGCATGCAATATCATCCGCACGGAGATGCGAGCATTGGTGATGCCCTCGTGAATCTGGGTCAGAAAGATTTACTTATTGAAACGCAGGGTAACTGGGGAGATGTGCGAACCGGAGATGATGCCGCTGCCCCCCGATACATTGAAGCGCGCCTGAGCAAGTTTGCACTGGAAGTAGCTTTTAATCAGAAAACCACCGAGTGGCAACTGAGTTACGACGGTAGAAAAAATGAACCCGTAACCCTGCCTGTGAAGTTCCCGTTATTGCTCGCGCAGGGAGCAGATGGTATTGCGGTAGGATTGGCTACAAAAATTCTTCCACACAATTTCTGCGAACTCATAGATGCTTCGGTTAAATACCTGAAAGGAAAGAAATTTGAAATTTTACCCGATTTCCAAACTGGTGGCACCATGGATGCGTCCGGTTATCAGGATGGTAAACGGGGTGGTAAAATCAGGGTGCGGGCCATCATTGAGGAGCAGGATAAAAAAACGCTCATCATCCGCAGTGTACCGTATGGCGTAACTACTACGCAACTGATGGAAAGCATTGTGAAGGCCAATGACCAGGGAAAGATAAAAATCAAAAAAGTAACTGACCATACAGCCGCAGATGTTGAAATTATTGTAGATCTGGCACCGGGGATATCACCGGACATCACCATTGACGCGTTGTATGCCTTCACCGATTGTGAAGTCAGCATCTCACCCAATGCCTGCGTAATTGTGGAGAATAAGCCACAGTTTTTGGGCGTTTCCGAATTACTGAAAATTGCTACGGATAACAGCAAGGAACTTTTACGCCGCGAACTGGAAATCAAACTGGCTGAACTGCTGGAAAAATGGCACTATACCTCCCTTGAAAAAATATTCTTTGAAGAAAAGATTTACAAGGAGCTGGAAAAAAAGCACGAAACCTGGGAAAAGGTACTGCAGGCCATTGAGAAAGCATTTGTTCCGTTTGTAAAACAACTGAAAAGAGAGGTTACCCGGGAAGATGTATTAAAACTTACGGAAAAGCCTGTACGTAGAATTTACAAACTGGATATAGACGAGCTCATCAATCAGATTAAAGGGCTGGAGAAAGAGATCAAGGAAGTAAAGCACCACCTGGCCAATCTGGTAGATTATGCCATAGCCTACTATGAGCACCTGCTGAAGAAATACGGAGCCGGTCGTGAAAGAAAAACCGAGATCAAACAGTTTGATGTAATTCAGGCAAAAGACGTAGCCATCGCGAATACGCGGTTGTATGCGCATTATGCAGATGGATTCATCGGTACCTCCCTGAAGAAAGATGAGTTTGTAACAGAGTGCAGTGATCTGGATGATATCATCTGTTTCACCCGTTCCGGAATGATGAAAGTTGTAAAGGTGGCAGACAAAGTATTCATCGGAAAAGATTTATTGCACGTGGCGGTATTCAGAAAAAACGACGACCGTACTACCTACAATATGATTTATACCGATGGTAAAACGGGCGTGTCGTATGCCAAGCGTTTCAACGTAACCGGTATCACGCGTGATAAAGATTACGATCTTACCAAAGGTTCGGATAA
>DPFD01000239.1:0-583 GCA_003534175.1 Chitinophagaceae bacterium | reverse complement strand
GTGGTGCGTATTGTGCTGAGTCCGAACTGCTCGGCCAGAAACAAAGAACTCGAATACTACTTTGAAGAACTGGAAATAAAAGGCAGAAACGCGATTGGCAATCAGGTAACCAAGTATCCTATTCGTTCGGTGAAGTTTAAAGAAGCTGGACGTTCCACACTGGCTGGTAAAAAAATGTGGTTTGATGATGTGTACGGCAGACTGAATACCGACGAGAAAGGAACTTACCTGGGGATGTTTGAACCGGAAGACAAGCTGCTCGCCATTTACAATGATGGTACGTATGAAATTACCGGACAGGAAATGACGCAACGTTTTGACGCGGAGAAAATATTGTTGATTGAACGGTATGATCCGGAAGCCGTTATATCAGCCGTGTACCTGGATATGGAAAAATTACAGTACAACATCAAGCGCTTCCGTATTGAAACCTCAACCTTGAATTCAAAATTCCTGTTCATCAAAGAAGGAAAAGACAACCGGCTGGAAGCGGTGAGTACCGATCCGGCTCCGGTGTTGAAGGTTACTTCGGGGCGGGGGCAACAAATCAGGAGTGCCAAATTTAAAGTAGATAAACTGGTTG
>DPFD01000118.1:7739-8367 GCA_003534175.1 Chitinophagaceae bacterium | reverse complement strand
GATCCCGAAATTATTCGTCAGATTACAGATGCCATTACTTCTGTTCCCGAAGTGAAGCTGTTGAATGTAGATCCGGGCAAAGCCACCAATCGCACTGTGGTAACATTTGTGGGAGAACCTCAGTTTGTAATTGAAGCGGCATACCGTGCCATTGAAAAGGCCGGTCAGCTTATAGATATGCGACATCATTCCGGCGAACACCCGCGCATGGGCGCCACAGATGTTTGTCCGCTGATACCCATTGCGAATATTTCCATGGAGGAAACCGTGCAGTATGCGCATCAACTTGCCCAACGCGTAGGTGAATCATTGAACCTGCCGGTGTATTTGTATGAGGCGGCGCAAGCGGATACATCTCGCAGTAACCTGTCGGTTATTCGTGCCGGTGAGTATGAAGGATTGTCCGCAAAGATTCTCCGGCCTGAATGGAAACCGGATTACGGACCGGCAGTATTCGATGAAAAACGCGGTGCTACGGTAATTGGTGCACGTGATTTCCTGGTGGCTTACAATGTGAATTTAAATACCACCTCTGTAAGGCGCGCGAACTCCATCGCCTTTGATGTGCGGGAAGCCGGAAGGGTGAAGCGGGAGGGCGATCCGATTACCGGGAAAATTGTAAAGGATG
>DPFD01000118.1:6498-7730 GCA_003534175.1 Chitinophagaceae bacterium | reverse complement strand
TATTCCCGGTAGCCTGAAACATACCAAAGCCATTGGCTGGTTTATTGAAGAATATGGTATTGCCCAGATTTCCATGAACCTCACCAACATTCGCGAAACACCCGTTCATATTGCATTTGATGAAGTATGTAAAAAAGCGGCTGATCGTGGGATACGCGTTACCGGTAGTGAGCTGGTAGGATTGGTGCCGCTGAGTGCCATGCTTGAAGCGGGAAGGTATTTTCTTAGAAAGCAAAAACGCTCTACGGGAGTGGGTGAAAAAGAGTTGATACGCATTGCGGTTAAATCAATGGGATTGGATGAGTTGGCTCCTTTTAAACCTGAGGAACGCATCATTGAATATATGTTACAAAGTAATAACTCATCCCGCCTGGTAAATATGAATCTGGAAGCCTTTGCCGCGGAAACAGCCAGTGAAAGTCCTGCACCGGGTGGAGGTTCCATTGCAGCCTATGTGGGGGCGCTGGGTGTGGCCTTGGGTACTATGGTAGCCAATTTATCCGCGCATAAAAAAGGATGGGACAGCCGCTGGGATGAGTTCAGTACATGGGCCGATCAGGGACAAGAGCTGATGCAGCAGTTGATTCATTGCGTAGATGAAGATACCCGTGCCTTCAACCGTATCATGGAGGCGATGCAATTACCCAAAGGCACCGATGCTGAAAAAGAAAAAAGACAAACGGCGATGGATGATGCCACGCGCTATGCAATAGAAGTGCCACTTAAAGTGATGCGGTTGTGTTATCGTTCCCTCGATGTTATTGAAGCCATGGCACAAACCGGAAACCCAAACTCTGTATCTGATGCAGGCGTAGGTGCTTTGTGCGCGCGCGCCGGTGTTTGGGGTGCTTACATGAATGTGCAGATAAATGCAGCAGGTTTCAGCGATACAAACTTTACTCAACAGGCATTACAGGAAGGAAAACAAATGCTGGCATCCGCCCTTGAAAGAGAAGCAGCCATCCTTAAAATGGTGGAAGAAAAAATCGGATCTTAGTTTTTCTGTGCATCGAATCTGTTTGAATATAAGCGTTACCCAACTGTTTAACATTCGTTTGTATTTTTTGTACGGTTACTAATACCATCAAAAAGGTATTAAGCTGTATAAACTACAACGTATGAGAAAGCTTATCATCTTCCTGTTTTCAGGTACTGTATTGTTTGCCTGTAACACGTATCAGGCTAACGAATCTGATAAAACAGCCTATGCGGCAGCCGAGGCATCGGATGAT
>DPFD01000118.1:6125-6487 GCA_003534175.1 Chitinophagaceae bacterium | reverse complement strand
CCGGCCTTCGAATGAAGGTGCAACAGGTGGAAAAAGCCGCTCCCGAAATTTCTACCCTCACGAAAAACTTTGGCGGCATGGTGATGCAGTATCAATATGATGCCGTAGAAGAGTACAGTAAAACCATTCCTTATGCAGATGATTCCATGCGTGTCATCAGCCGGTATACGCCTCAGGCTAATATGGNNCTGGATACCTTTTTATTCACGATATCCAAACTGGGGTATTATACCGGTAATACCAACATGCAGGTGGATGATCGAAGCCTGGCGTATTTTAGAAACGTGCGAAAGCAACAGGTGCGCACCGATGCATTGGCAGATCAGCGACATGTTAAACGCAACACTAAAGATATGTTGATC
>DPFD01000118.1:0-6119 GCA_003534175.1 Chitinophagaceae bacterium | reverse complement strand
CCATTGACTATGATGTGAATTTCAGTGTGGTTAAAATTGATTTATTTCAAAATGCGGTGTTACGGAATGAGGTTATGGCGCGGACTGATTTTTCAGCGTACACGGTGCCGTTTACTTACCAATTTAAACAGGCATTACAATCAGGGTGGAAGCTGTTCCAGCAAATGCTTATTGCAGTGGCTCATTTATGGATGCTGATNNGTCGGGTTTGTGCTGATGAAATGGATGCGCCGACGTTTTCAATGGCAATCAAAATAATGTATGTGGTGAAAGAACGGATGATCGTTGGTGTGATTGTCCGTTCACTTTTTTTTACGGAACAGGAATGCGGTGAACTTTAACATCAGCCATCTTTAATCTGCCCGTTTTATTTTGTCCGGCAAAATATACCACACTACCGTCCTTGCTTGCCCGAAGTGTATGAAATCCGGTGCTGCTGATGTTTTCCCATGTTTCTCCTTCGTTGAATGTAATATCCACACCATTCAACCCACACGTAATCCATGTTTTGTTACGTAGNNNNTAACCTGACGGAGGAATCTTAGGGCTGAACCAGTCTTTCCCGCCATTGAGGGTAATGAAACAATTATTGCTGGTCTGATCTTTTTTGAGATAATCACCCCCTGCAATCATCATCGTCTTTTTGTTTTTTACTGCGATGGAGTTCGGGCCGGAGGAGGATGATGTATCGTTTATCGGTAATGTGATGCTGCCCTGTTTGTTGAAAAATCTTTTATGGGTTCCGCCGGTTACAAAAACTGCTTCAGCGCGACTTGCTTTTCCGATGTTGCTGCCGCTGGCGGCAAACAGTGCTTCACCCGGGAGGGCTTCAGGGAGTTTGTCAGCAGGCAGGCGCTTCCATGTAACACCTCCATCAAATGTTCTGGCGATAAAAAAACGGCCGTCCACCGGATCGCCGATAACCATACCGCTACGACTGTTCCAAAACATCATAGCATCCAGAAACATGCCGGCAGTAGTGTCTTTAAATACCACCTGCCAGCTTTTACCTCCATCGATGGTTCGTAAAATATATGCAGGCTTNNNTCCCGGAATTCAATTTTCTCAAATCCTTTAACCTGATTCCATTCCCAGTGATTTCCGCCATCCACGGTTCTTCCCACCATGCCGTTGGAACCACTCACCCAAACCGTTTGTGCATCCACCACACTCATTCCCCTCAGGCTGGTTTTGTGCGGTACGGGATATTCAGTAATGTGCTGCGCCAATCCTGTATCAGGCAATAAAATCCACATACAGCAGAAGAAAAGGAAACGAATTGTATTCATACATTGTACCATTCGGCTCCGAAGGTAGAAAGTTTATGGATTCGCCCGGCTGAATGGGATTTTAAAAAGTTTTTCCACCGCCTTTTATTAGCTTTGTCCACCCGGCAAAGGGATAAACCAAACTATTGCATGAGTTATAATTATCTGCCATTAGACCGAAAGCATACCAGTTTTCAACAAGTTCAGAACCTGCTGAAATTCGACCAATGGGTTTCTATAACCTTTGATGCCCATGAGCGCATTTTATACTGCCGCTCGTACATTGATGAAAAAATGAAGCATGAAGATCAACTCTTTTATGGCATCAATACCGGCTTCGGATACCTGCAGCATGTTCGAATTGATAGCGCAGCGTTGAAAGAATTGCAATCCAATCTTATCCAGTCACACGCCTGCGGAATGGGGGAGCGGGTACCGGTACCCGTGGTGAAGCTGATGATGATGCTGAAGATTAAATCTTTAAGTTACGGTCATTCCGGTGTGCAGATAGATACGGTTAAACGATTGATGGACATGTACAATGCCGGTGTATGGCCGGTGGTGTATACGCAAGGCTCGCTGGGGGCCTCCGGTGATCTGGCGCCTTTGAGTCACCTTTGTTTGCCTTTGCTTGGAAAGGGTGAGGTGGAATATAATGGCAAGATTTATCCCGCTGCTGAAATATTGCAGCAAATGCAATGGGAGCCGATAGCGCTGCAAAGTAAGGAAGGGCTGGCCCTGATTAATGGTACTCAGTTTATGAGTGCCTATGGGTTGTACAATTTGATTCAGTCGCGCCGGCTGATGGAATGGGCGAATGTAATTGCCGCAATCAGTTTTGATGCGTTTGATGGAGTGGCAGATGCCTTCCATCCATTGATACATCAGGTAAGGCCTCATGCCGGACAAATATCAGTAGCACAAACCATGCGGAACTTACTGCAGGGCAGCGCCATTTGTAACGGCAAAAAAACACAGGTGCAGGATCCGTATTCATTCCGTTGTATCCCTCAGGTACATGGAGCTACGGTAGACACGCTGAACTATGTGGAAGATGTATTTATCCGGGAAATTAATTCCGTAACCGATAATCCTAATGTATTTCCGGAAGAGGATTTGATTATCAGTGGCGGTAATTTCCATGGTCAGCCGCTGGCCCTCGCTGCCGATTTCCTGAGCATTGCGATGAGTGAACTGGCCTCTATCAGTGAACGCCGCACGTATCAGTTAATCAGTGGCTCCAGAGGGTTGCCGGCGTTCTTAATCCGTAATCCCGGACTGCACTCTGGGTTCATGATACCTCAATACACAGCAGCAGGTATAGTGAGCGAAAATAAACAGCTCTGTACTCCGGCCAGTGTGGATACGATACCTTCTTCCAACAATCAGGAAGATCATGTGAGCATGGGTGCTAACGCTGCTACTAAATGCAAACGGGTGATCGACAATGTGGAGAAAGTGCTGGCGATTGAATTGATGACCGCCGTTCAGGCACTCGAACTCAGAAGGCCTCTTCGTTCTTCTGAAACACTCGAATCGGTTGTTTCAGCATACCGGGAAAAAGTAGCGTTCAATGATGCCGATCGCATCCTGCATGATGATATGATGGCTTCCGTACAATTTTTACAACAACATTCAATTAAATACTAACGGTTATGAGTACCTCATCAATGGCTTACGATTTTGCAAAGTATAAAACTCCCACCGGAACGGCATTACAATGTAAGGGTTGGGTACAGGAGGCGGCGCTGCGCATGTTGCTGAACAATCTGGATCCTGAAGTAGCCGAAAGGCCTGAGGAATTGATTGTGTATGGCGGACGTGGCAAGGCGGCCCGGAATATAGAGGCATTGGATAACATCATCAAGGCATTGAAAGTGCTGGAAAATGATGAAACACTCCTGATTCAATCCGGTAAACCCGTGGCCATGTTGAAAACACATCCCGACGCGCCCAGGGTGTTGCTTTCCAATTCTCAACTGGTGCCTAAATGGGCTACCTGGGAACACTTCGATGAACTGGAGAAAAAAGGATTGATGATGTACGGACAAATGACTGCCGGTTCATGGATTTATATCGGCAGCCAGGGCATTGTACAGGGAACCTACGAAACTTACGGAGCTGCGGCTGTCAAACATTTTGGAGGCACACTGAAAGGCACATTGAATGTAACCGCAGGGTTAGGAGGAATGGGAGGCGCACAACCCCTGGCCATCACCATGAACGAAGGTGTAGCCCTCATTGCCGAGGTGGAGGAATGGAGAATTGACAAACGTCTGGAAACCCGTTACCTCGATGAAAAATATATCCATTTGGATGAGGCAATTGATGCCGCATTGAAATATAAAGCAGAAGGTAAAGCAGTAAGTATTGGTGTACTCGCGAACGCCGTGCATTTGCTGCAACGTTTGGTTGACAGAGGCATAGTGCCGGATACCTTAACAGATCAAACCTCTGCGCACGATCCGTTGATTGGCTACATACCGCATACCCTTACCAATGAGCAGGCTAATGCATTGCGCGAAAGCAATCCGGATGAATACATACGGTTAAGTTACAACAGCATGTACGAGCATGTGCGCCTGATGCTGGAGTTGCAGCAGCGCGGAGCCATTACATTTGATTATGGCAATAACATCCGGGCCAGAGCGGCTGAGAAAGGACTGAAAAACGCATTTGATTTTCCGGGTTTTGTACCGGCATATATTCGTCCGTTATTCTGCGAAGGAAAAGGACCATTCCGATGGGCAGCCCTCAGCGGCGATCCGGAAGATATTCGTGTAACCGACGCCGTTATGATGGAGTTGTTTCCTGAAAATACCGGAATGATTCGCTGGATGAAAATGGCGCAGGAAAAAATTGCCTTCCAGGGTATACCCGCCAGGATCTGCTGGATTGGTCAGGGAGAAAGAGAAAAAGCAGGTCTGGCATTTAATGAACTGGTGCGTACCGGAAAGGTGAAAGCGCCGATTGTGATTGGCCGGGATCATCTGGATACCGGATCGGTGGCGAGTCCGAACCGGGAGACAGAGGCGATGCTGGATGGTTCAGATGCAGTGGCCGACTGGCCAATTCTCAATGCACTGGTGAATACTGCCGGTGGAGCCTCCTGGGTAAGTTTGCACCATGGTGGCGGAGTGGGAATGGGATACAGCATCCATTCCGGTATGGTGATTGTGGCTGACGGAACGCCTGAAGCAGCAGCGCGTCTGAGCAGGGTACTCCGCAATGATCCGGGCATGGGAGTGATTCGCCATGCGGATGCAGGCTATGATATTGCACAACGTGTAGCGAAAGAACAACATCTGGATATCCGTGAGCGATTGAAAGGATAATGAATTCCGGTGTTTACAGAACATCATTAAAAAATGCCCGGCAACGGGCATTTTACTTTTTATTAAGGTTGAGGTATTTAATAAGTTGGGGTAATGCCCATGTTGTAAAAAATAAAACTCCAGAAATCTTTCTGTTCATCCACAATTTGTTGAGTGCTCATGCCCGCACCGTGGCCGGCTTTAGTTTCAACACGAATGAGCGTGGGTAAATTGCCCCGCTGGGCTTGTTGCAGGGTGGCGGCAAATTTGAAAGAATGTGCAGGTACCACACGGTCGTCGTGATCAGCAGTAAACACCATGGTAGCCGGATATTGCGCCGGTTTTAAATTGTGCAGCGGAGAATATCCCAACAGGTATTCAAACATTTCCTTGCTTTCTTCTGAAGTGCCGTAATCATAAGCCCAGCCGGCGCCGGAGGTAAATTTATGATACCGCAGCATGTCCAGCACACCTACTTCAGGTGCTGCCACTTTGCAAATGTCGGGCTGTTGGGTCATAACTGCACCAACAAGTAGTCCGCCATTACTCCCTCCGTTCAATGCAAGGTAGTCGGTAGAAGTATATTTTTCTTTTTTAAGATATTCAGCAGCGGCAATAAAATCGTCGAACACATTTTGTTTTTGTGTTTTTGTTCCGGCCTTATGCCAGCTTTTTCCATATTCACCACCTCCTCGTAAATTGGCTATCGCCAGCACACCGCCCTGTTCCAGCAGAATAACATTCGAAACACTGAAAGTTGGAGTGAGGCTTACATCAAATCCTCCATACCCGTACAGTAAGGTGGGGTTCTTGCCGTTTAAATCCAACCCTTTCCTGTGGATGATAAACATGGGTATTTTGGTGCCGTCTTTGGAAGGGTAAAACACCTGTTTTGATTCATACGCATCGGGATTGAACTGAACATCCGGTTTTATATACAGGGTAGAGGTGCCGGTTTCGATATCCAGTTTGTAAATGGTGTAGGGAGAAGTAAAACTCATGTAACCATAATACAATACGGTTGCTGATGTTTTTTCACTAAATCCGTAGGCACTGCCCACACCAGGTAATTGAATATCACGGATATGCTTACCCGAAAAATCGTACTGCTTTACCTTGCTGTAGGCATCTTTCAGGTATACCGCAAAAATATATTTCCCGGCAATGTTGGCATTGAGAACTTCCGTGGTTTCAGGTATCAGGTCTTCCCAGTTTGATTCCTGCGGATGATCAATAGGAGCCCGCACTACTTTGCTGTTGGGCGCGTTGCGGTCGGTATAGATGTAAAAGTACCGGTCGTCTGCATGCAACACACTGTGTTTGTTCTTCATGTCGCCCACAATCGTTTGAATGGGCGCACCGGGCTTGGTGAGGTCTTTTATCATCAGCTCATTGCCATACGTAGCATTGGATGCTGTGATAATCAGCCAGCGTTGATTCTCAGTTACTCTTCCGCCAACATACCGGCGGGGATTAGCCGCATCTCCAAAAATCAACTGATCGTCTTTTTGTGCTGTTCCAAGTTTATGGTAATACA
>DPFD01000234.1:185-2673 GCA_003534175.1 Chitinophagaceae bacterium | reverse complement strand
ATCAATGCCAGAAAGGGCTTGGGTGTCGGGCTGGTAACGGTTACAGATTTCCCCCTCCGGTTGGTAAAAACAATACGCGCGGCATGTAAGGCTAAACGATTGATGATCGGCCGCTCCGTGTCCTCGGTACGACTGAGTTTATAGTTTCTTTTGTACTTCGAAAGAAACACCGGGTTCCCATCGCCATAAAGTTCGTCTACTGCCACCGGAAAACCGGCATGCCGGGCATGTACCCTGATTTGATGCATCCTGCCCGTAAACAATCGAAACTCAACCAGCGAAAAGTGATTGTTCTTCTCCAGGATCCGATATCCTGTTTGTGAGGGCTTCCCATTGCGGTGTACCTGCATCACTCCCTTTTGTACTGGGTGTTCTGCCAGCGGGGCGTCAATCAGGCCTTCATCTTCAGTCGGACATCCGGTAACTACCGCCACATAATATTTTTCTACCTCCCGGTTTTCAAATTGCTGACACAGGTATTGATGGGCTTCCTTGTTTTTAGCAAAGAGGATAACCCCACTGGTGTCTTTGTCTAACCGATGTACGATATACACGGTGCCATACACCTGGTCCAGTAAAGATTTTAAGGATTCATTTTGCGCACGATCAGTAATGCTCAATAAGCCGGAGGGCTTGTCTACGGCTATGAAGTCTTCATCTTCCAGTAAAATATCAAGCTTCTTTTTTACCAAGATTTTTATTGCCTTTTTTCAAAAACTTCAACAGACGCACTTCTTTTTCAGTGAGGTAACGCCAGCGTCCGCGTTCTACATTTTTTTTGGTTAACCCTGCATACATCACACGGTCCAGCGCTTTAACATCATACCCCAGGTGTTCAAAAATTCTGCGGACAATTCGGTTCCTACCACTATGTATCTCAATACCAATGATTGATTTATCCTTACTGTCTGCATACGCTAAACTGTCTACCTTCACTGATCCATCTTCCAGAACCAACCCGTTAAGGATCTTTTCAAAATCAGCCTTGGTCAGGNNTCAGGGGTTTATCGAGCCGGGCTTCGTAAATTTTACTGATGTTATAGCTTGGATGCGATAATTGCTGAGTTAAATCTCCGTCGTTGGTGAGCAACAGTACACCGGAGGTATTACGGTCGAGCCGGCCAATAGGATATACCCTCTGGTCGGTGGCTTTCGCAATCAGTTGCAATACCGTTTTTCTCCCTTGCGGATCATCTGTGGTAGTCAGATAATCCTTTGGTTTGTTTAAGAGGATGTAAACGAGATTTTTTGAAACGGATAATTTCTTTTTGTTGTAGGTAACCACATCCTTAGGCTGAACCTTATAACCGGGTTCAATCACTATTTCTCCGTTCACTTTCACCAATGATTTGCGGATGATGTCGGCAGCATCTCTTCGGGAACAAACTCCACAATGTGCCAGGTACTTGTTCAGTGGCATGGCGGTGTCAGCTGTTTGCTTCTGGATAGTGGCAGGTGCCTGCGGGGCTTTTTTGGCATTCAGGCTCTTACCGGTTGAGGCAGTTTCTTTTTCGGCCGCACGAGCTTCGCGGATTGCTGCTTTTTTCTGCTCAAAATATTCGGCACGTTCTTTCTTGTACTTCTTCTTTTCCTGACGGAATGCTTCTTTTACTTTACTGTTCTTCTCTTTGTTGATGAACTTGTCGAATGCTGACTTTGCCATGTTGGATGATTTACTGTTTTTCAACAGGAAGCACAAAGGTACACTTATTCATCCACAGCAATAAAAAAAGCGCAGGGTGAGTGCGCTTTATACAGTTTCGTAGGGATTTCAATATGAAAATTAAAGTTGTTTACCGGGGTTGATGCGCTCGTATCCGCTTACCTCTGGGGCCGTTTTTGCGGTTTTTGGCACGCTCGTCTAATTGTTGAGCCTGTTCCGGTGTAAGAACAGATTTTATTTCTTCATGGCGCTTTTTACGTANNTACGTAAAACTTCCATTTGTTTTTTTCTGTCCTCTACGGTAAGCGGTGTGTTTTTCAGTTTATCTACCTGTACCTTGTATCTATCCTGAATTTCCTTCACCTTTCCTTTTTGTGATTCGGTTAAGTTCAATGATTCAAGCCCCTTGCCGTTTTGTCTTTCTCCTTTATTCCAGCGCTTGGGTTGTTTATCTGCGGTAACATCGGTTTGAGCCATGGCTGTATGCAGGGTGAATGTGCTTAGTAAGCCCGCTACAGCCAGTGTAAAGAGTTTTCTTTTCATGGTGGTGTGTTTTTTAATGAAGAGTGATGCATAGACACACCACGGCAATAAAAGTTTAGAGGCAGCCTGTTAAAGTTTCCTAAAGCACTTAGGAAGCAGCAATCCCTTTGTTAGCGAGTTGTCCGCAGGCAGCATCAATGTCTTTTCCCCGGCTTCTCCGCAAACGCACATTCACACGGTGCTTGGCGAGGTAATCGGTGAATTTTTGAGTGGTATCCTCATCGGGCTTGACGAATGAAACCCCGGCAACCGGATTGTATTCAATCACATTGATTAAATGAG
>DPFD01000234.1:0-156 GCA_003534175.1 Chitinophagaceae bacterium | reverse complement strand
TCCTTAAATAAAATGTATTCCAACGTGATGTCGTTTTTTGTTTCCTGATAGAAATAATTCAACGCTTCAATCAGCGCGTCAATATGATTCGATTCATTGATAGGCATAATCTCATCGCGCTTCTTGTCGGTGGCAGCATGCAGAGACAATGCCAGG
>DPFD01000133.1 GCA_003534175.1 Chitinophagaceae bacterium | reverse complement strand
GCTGCAAAGAAGTAAGTTAATCCTACTTAAGAGCAAACAAAATACAGTCCCGGTTTTTACCGGGACTTTTTTATGCCCTATCCTGAATCCCTTTATTGACGTACCTTACAGCCCATTCAACTTTTAATACTCATGATGGATAATGTACAAATTGCCGATACACTTTCGCTCCTCGGAAAACTGATGGACATACACGGGGAGAACAGTTTTAAAACAAAAACATATCATGCGGCAGCATTNNAGCATCGAAAGATTTCCTACTCCGCTTCACACCCTTTCAGAAAAAGAAATCGCCTCCATCAAGGGCATTGGAAAATCATCTGCCGAAAAAATTACTGAGCTGATTCAAACCGGAAAACTGAAAGTGCTGGAAGAAATTGTGCGGAATACGCCTCCCGGAATTATTGAAATGATGAGCATAAAAGGGATCGGTCCAAAGAAAATTCACACTATTTGGAAAGAAATGGGGATTGAAACGGTAGGTGAATTGTTGTATGCCTGCAAAGAAAATCACCTGAAACTGTATAAAGGTTTTGGTGAAAAAACACAACAAAGCATCATTGAATCCATTGAATATTTTAACCAGAACAAAGGAAGATATCTGTATGCACAAACCGAAGAAACAGAAACCCTCATTCGTATTTATCTGGAAAAAACGTTTGGAGAAGAAAACGTAAAAACTACAGGAGCTTTTGCACAGCAATCTGAGATTATTGATGCACTGTCATTTCTCGTGGCCGCCCCTTCTGAAAAAATTAAAGAAGAACTACAAGTTACCGGTTACACCCCTCTTTCAGAATCTCCGGAACAAATAGTGTATGCCTCTAAAACCGGTTTGAAGGTAATCTTATACCCGGTGCAGCAAAATGAGATAGCCTACAAAAATGTACAGCTTACCTCCACACCGGAATTCTTTGCAAGTATCCAACAAAAATTAGGGTCGCAAATTGCCTTTTCAAATGAACCAGCGTTGTTTGAGGCTGCCGGACTTCCTTTTATTCCGGATTTTTTGCGCGAGAACCCGAGCATTATCCATCGGTATTCACCCGATGTGCCATTGGTCAGCGAGGAATCGATACAGGGCATTATCCACACCCACACTACCTGGAGCGACGGCACCCATACCATTGAAGAAATGGCCAAAGCCTGCATCGTGAACGGGAAATCATACCTGGTAATCAGCGACCACAGTAAATCCGCCTTCTATGCCAACGGTCTCCAGGAAGCACGAATTGTGGAGCAGCACCGTGAAATTGACTCACTCAACAACCTGCTCGCCCCTTTTAAAATATTTAAAAGCATCGAATGTGATATTTTGAACGACGGACGGCTGGATTACGAACCAGACATACTCCGTTCGTTTGATCTGGTGATTGCCTCCATCCACAGCCAGTTGAAAATGCAGGAAGATAAAGCCATGCACCGCCTGATTCAGGCTATTGAAAACCCCTATACTACCATACTCGGACACTTAACCGGGCGACTGCTGCTCACCCGAAGCGGATATCCTGTAAACCACAGAAAGATTATTGATGCCTGTATAGCCAATAATGTAGTAATTGAACTGAATGCCAATCCGCACCGTTTAGATATTGACTGGCGGGAAATGGATTATGCACTGGAGAAAGGTGCCCTCATCTCCATTAACCCCGATGCACATTCAATAGAAGGAATGGATGATATTCGCTACGGTGTGCTGGTGGCACAAAAGGCCATGCTCACCCCTCGTGAAAATCTGAGCAGTTTTACGTTAGATGCATTTGAGCAATTCATTCGGAAGAAACATCCCCGCTAACAAGCGGAAATGAAACATAAAAAATAGTACCGGAATCTTTTTCGGTTTCAAACCAAATAGTTCCTCCGGCATGTTCAACCATTCGTTTACACATCGCGAGGCCTAAACCGGTACCGGATGTTTTAGTAGTGAAGTTGGGCATGAAAATTTTCGCCTGTAATGCTTCGTCTATGCCACTGCCATTATCTCTTACCGAAACGATCACCTGCTGATTGCGCACCACCTCGGTGATGCGAATGAGTGGTTTTCTTCCTTCCGGCACGGCCTGAATAGCGTTTTTAATCAGGTTGGTGAAGATGCGGTTGATGTGTGATTTATCCGCCTCAATGCGAATATCTTCCTGAAACAACGCATACTGTAATTCCACCGTTGGATCCGCATTAAACAATTCAATGACACTGCGGAGCACCTCATTCAACCACAGCACCTGCTTGTTGGAATGTTCGATATTGGCAAACTGATTGAATTCACTGGCAATAGAACTCAGGTGATCAATCTGTTCTACCATGGTTTTGGCCACACTGTTGGTAAGTGCCTGTACATCCTCCGGTTTCTGGCTCATCGCCTTTTGCAGGTATTGCATGCTCAGCTTCATGGGCGTGAGCGGATTTTTAATTTCATGCGCAATCTGACGCGCCATTTCGCGCCACGCTCCTTCCCTTTCCGTTTTGGCCAACGCTTCGGCACTGGCATCGAGTTTACCCAGCATCGTGTTGAATTCCTTTACCAGCTGACCAATTTCATCATCCCGCGTCCATACAACCGGCTCATTTTCTTTCTCCAGATTGATCATTTTCATCTTTTCGGTGATGATTGAAAACGTTCGTGTAATCCGGTTGGTAATATAAAAAGCAACGATGCCCGCAATCAGGAAAATAAAGGCATTCAGGNNGATGATGGTAACTAAAAAGTTTGATATCTCCGCTTTCAGATTCGATTCTGAGGTGAAGTACGGAATGTTCAGGTAAGCAAATTTATCGCCGTAGTTATTGATGACCGGTTTGTAATTGCTGATGAAACTGAGTTTACCAATACGCTCCTGCTGGAAGTATTGCACTTCATTGTGNNGCAACCGGTTCCATGAGTGTGCTGAGGATACCCTTGATGTAGGGCAATGGCAAGGATGACACCATCAGGTTTCCGTTCAAATCATACAGGTTTACATCGGTACCATGTATCTCGGAAATTTTTCGGATAACCACTTCCAGTTGTTCCCGCGACACTGTTCGTGAATCGGAAGAATCTCCCGACGCTGCCTGAGTATTCATGGCGGTTTTAATTTCATTCTCCATGATGTGAATTACACGGCTCAGCATTTCGCGGTTATTGTTCTGATATCGGTTTACGAAAAACACAATAGACGCCGCCCCAATCACAAGAAACGACATCACGCTAATGAAGATGATGGTACCGTGTATCTGATTCCGCAAACTCAGTTGCCAGTAATTGCGCAATGCCTTTAACCTGAACCTGGAATTTACCAGCGCATTTACAATCCATATCAAAAACGTAAGTACGAGAAATGCACAGAAAATATATGAAAACAAGGTCATGGTTTCAATGGCGAGGTTGTTCTCACTCACGATGACTACCATGCGGCCAGCACCGGCGTTATGCCATAATTCATGGTGGCCTTTACGTTGCACTTCAAAATAACTTTCACGGGGAAGCTTATCAGTATCAATGGTAGTGGCAAAGGGATAATCATTGTAACTCGAAATCAGTTTGCCATTGTTGTACACCGCGAACGCATACTTCGAAGAACTTTCGATTGAATTGGGTTGCCCCCGGTTGAACAACTCCGGATAGAGTACTTCATTCTTATCTACCTTTAAACTCGCCAGAATAAATACATAACCCAGCAATTGCCCTTCGCCTTCATATAATGTTTTCTTGCTGATGTAACTGTACTGATCATACGACTGATCGTAGTAATACAAATTGGAGATACCGGTTGGCTTGGCCTGGGTTTCAAAGATGGTGTTTAAATCGTTGTAGGAAGTGGAATCAGGATTGTGTAGGGGCTGTTCCTCCGCATCAAATGTAAAAATGCGCGTAAGGTATTTGTCGGTATACCCGGATACATTCCCTTCAATCAGGCTGTCCTTAAAATATTTACTTTGGTACGGTGAGGCCAGTTTATAGAAGTTATCGGCGAGGTAATCATCCCTGAAATCTGTGAGCATGGTATTAATCAGGGTTTCACTGGTAGGATCGGCCTTTGCTGCTATATTGTCCGCATAATATTTCCTGTTCTGAAGTTCTTTGCTTCTGTTTTGAAGAATAATAATTCCGGTAATAGACACCGAGAACCAGATCAGCCAAACAATCAGTCTGGATGAAATGATTTTATTATCGCGCAATGTGAGCATTGGATGAGAGCAAAGCAATACAAATAACACCAGCCACAACAGGATAAACAAATCAGTGCCCCCTTCCAGTTTTCCGATACGGGTGGACAAATACAGCATACCGGGAACCAGAATCAGTAAGTAAACAATCCATTGCTGACCGGCCAGTAAC
>DPFD01000023.1:5219-7567 GCA_003534175.1 Chitinophagaceae bacterium | reverse complement strand
AATGGTGCCACTCTCCTTTTCAAACTTCACCCGACGGGGTCAGTGGAATAGTGAACATTCCTGCATTAGCTATTGTAACGGCAATCAGTTTACTGCTCATCAGAGGGACGCGCGAATCAGCCTTTGTTAATAACATCATTGTAATTGTAAAAGTAGCCATCGTGGTGCTGATTATTGCGCTGGGGTGGGGATTCATCAACGAGGCCAACCATGCCAATTACATACCCGAACCTCAGAAATATGTGGATCATCAGGGCATCACTTACAATTTTGGTGGTATCATGGGGATTCTAGGAGCTGCCGGAACGGTGTTCTTTGCCTTCATTGGTTTTGACGCAGTGAGTACCGCGGCTCAGGAAACCAAAAACCCTAAAAAGGATATGCCCTTCGGTATTTTAGGTTCACTGATAATTTGTACCATATTATATGTATTGTTTGCACACGTATTAACCGGATTGGTGCCGCTCGATTTCTTCCGTGACCCAACCAAAGGTGGGGAAGCATCGGTGGTGGCGGCTATCAAGGAGGCCATGCCTCAATACGGATGGCTCAGTAAATCGGTAACCATCGCCATCCTCGCAGGATTTTCTTCGGTGATTCTGGTGATGTTACTCGGACAAAGCCGTGTGTTTTTCTCCATGAGTAAAGACGGATTGTTACCAAAAGCATTTTCCGATGTTCATCCTAAGTTTAAAACACCTTACAAAGGCAATTTGGTGATATTGGTGCTGGTTGCATTGTTCGCCGGATTTGTTCCGGGTGACGTGGTAGGACACATGACAAGCATTGGAACCTTGTTCGCCTTCATGCTGGTTTGTGCCGCAGTGATTATCCTGAGAAAGAAAGAACCCAATATGCCCCGACAGTTCAAAACACCCCTCGTCCCTTTCATTCCGATTTTGGGTATCATCACCTGTGGTGCCATGATCTTTGGTTTAGGATGGGAAAACTGGGCGCGACTGGGCGGATGGCTGGCACTCGGTTTCATTATTTACTTTGCCTACAGTAAAAAGCATAGTAAACTCAACAACCCGGATAAGAAATAATCTTTGTTAATTTATTCGAAGAAGGCTGCATGATTTGCAGCCTTTTTTATTGCTATTCATGCTGCAATCAGGGTAAGGAACAGAAGACGCGTCAACCATTTGCATACATCAACCTCAAAAAAAATCGGGGCAACCATTTGGCTACCCCGATTGAATATTTCATCTTCTGAATATTTCCGTATTAAGTGCTTACTATCCCTTCAATAAAATAACAATGGATTTCAGAATCCTATTTCATGATTCAATGGATGAGCATGGGCACCCTCATTGCTACTCCTGATTAAAATGGTAAATCATCATTGATGGTTTCAGCCTCTTCAATATTGGAGTGAGCGGCGCTGCTACCGGATTGGTAAGAAGGCGTTGAGGCCTGAGCGGCATTCGATCCTGTATCGCCCGGCTGGTTTCCGCCAAGGAGCTGGATCTCGCGAACCCTCATTCTCAGGGTTGCAGCCGGTTTGCCTTCGCGATTGTTGTATGCATCTGCCTCTGGTGTACCTTCAGCATAAACGCTCCTTCCCTTCAGCAAATATTTCGCCACATTGAGTTTTTCTGTCCAGTATGCACATTCAACCCAATAGGTTCTGTCTTTCGGATTGCCATTGGCATCTTTAAAGCGTTCGGTATGTGCAACGCTGAAATTGATAACGTGTCTTCCATTCACTTCATTAACAATACAATCTTTTCCAAGATTTCCGATGATTTGTAGTTTGATCATGATGTTGTGTTTTTTAATATTAAGCGATGTATCTGTTATATGTCAATACTAGTTCATTTTCTTGGACAAGGAAGAAACCTGGTCTTGCAAATTATTCACAAGATTTGCCAATGTATTTACATCCCACCGTTGCTGATCGGCCACTTTACCGATTATCATTTGTGCCATCCAGATTTCAGCTACGTCTTCCGTATTTACCTGATAGGGTTGATAGGCGGGGTTATCACTCACCAGGGTCAGTTTATTCTTGCTGCGGTTGTTTTTTACTACTCTTTTATATACAATACCTTCCTGCATGCTCACTACGATACAGGGGGTGTTGGATTTCAGGTCGTCGAGGTTATTAATTTTTTCTCCTACAATGATGCTACCGGAGGGTGTAGGCAGCATACTGTCGCCTATGATTTCAAAGGCGCGGTAATGGCCTCCGCTGAGCATGGGTAAAGTAAACGTGTTGAGTTCTTCAATAAATTCAGTGTCGGCATATCCGGCCAGATAACCGGCTGCGGCTTTCACCGGCACAAAATGAATGAGGTTATTTTTGGTGGTGGTGCCGAGTTTCTGATTGCGGCGTTTCATCCAGT
>DPFD01000023.1:3689-5180 GCA_003534175.1 Chitinophagaceae bacterium | reverse complement strand
AACCATCTCCAGCACTTCCAAACGGGGATCTGCCCTTTCTTCTTCATAAGCTCCTATCAATGAGCGTTTTACATTCAGTTTCTGGGCAAATTCCTCCTGCGTCCACCCCCTGAGTTTGCGCAGATACTTCAGATTTAATCCGGCTTGTGACATATGTAGCTAATTTGATTAGCACAAATATACTAAATATTTTAGTTTACAAAATTTATTTGNNACTTTAAAAAAAAATTAAAAAAAGCTTTGACTTACCAAAACCGGAATCTATATTTGTTCTCCAATGGTGCAGTTACCTCCTGCACTGCTTGCCTAACCTGATCCACCTATCCTCTCGAAATTTTCCGCTTACCTCCACGTATCTGTTTAAAGCCGTATTAAGCTTCCTCTTATTCCTGTGAGCCATTTTTTTCACAACGTAAAAGTTAAAAAAATGCTTACTAAATTTACCACAATCGTTACTATTGTAACAACCCTCTTCTGTGCATTCACAAACACCTCTAATGCACAAACCAGCGTAAGACCTTATTCATTAGTGTACACTGAAACCCTCCGTGGTGGTGTAGTAATGTTTGGAAACACGAGCATGCACATTCTGAACAACAATGGTTCAGTAAACACTACCCGTATGAACGAAATTGGCAACGCCAATAACGGTCAGGGTGGAATTGGTTTTACCCAGTACGGAAATGACAACAGCAACATGCAGTTTGCAGATGTTGATACAGACGGCGGTACCAAAAACTCCACGTCTGCTGATTTGATTCTGCCTGCCGGAACCAACAATATTAAATTTGCCCGCCTGTACTGGGGTGGAAGAATTTTAAACAGTGCGGTGAACAACAACCCCGATACATTGCGTAAAATCAAAATCCGCAAAGGTGCTTTGGGTGCTTATTCTCCGGCTATAACTGCAGCTACAAACGTAGATCAGTTTACCATCGCCGGTACCAACGAAAGAGTATATCAGTCTTATGTAGATATCACCGATTTCATCCGCGTAGGTGGTGGTGGTACTTACTTTGTAGCTGACATCGCCGCCACTGCAGGTTCTACTTCTAACGGTGGCCGTTATGCAGGTTGGAGCATTGTAGTTGCATACGAAAATACAAACAGAGATTATTATAGTGTACGCGTGTACGATGGTTTCTCTCAAGTTTACAATTCAGGAAATGGCGGACTGGTTACTGCTGATGTAACATTAACCGGACTGAACGTACCAAACAACCCACTGGCTGCCAACGAAGCGGTAATGAGTGTAATGGCCTGGGAAGGCGACGGTAACCTGGGTGCTACTAATGGTAATCCTTCCGGTGATTTCATTAAAGTAAACGGCATCTCAGTTGCGAATGCTGCTAACCCTGTAACCAACTTCTGGAATGGTTCAATCACCAGAAACGGAAGTTATGTAACTACCAAAAATCCAAATTACTTCAACCAGATGGGATTGGATATTGATGAAGTAAATGTGGGTACAGGATTCAACATTCAACCGAA
>DPFD01000023.1:0-3635 GCA_003534175.1 Chitinophagaceae bacterium | reverse complement strand
TTTCACTTTCGCTATCAAGGCTAAAGACCCGGTAATTGAACTGGAGAAAACTGTTGAAGATGCCAGTGGAGACGACCTGTTGCAATCAAACGAAATTTTAACCTATACCTTAACCGGAACGAACAATGGTGCAGGTTCTGCTTATAATGTATACGTAGTAGATACACTGCCTTCAAATGTAACCTACATTGCCGGTTCAATGGAAGTGGTTGAGGCTACCGGTGTAACTCCTGGTTTCAAAACCGACGCCATGGATGCAGATATCGCTGAAAAAGGATTTGCTAACGGTAAGCATTACCTGCGCTTTAACATCGGTAACGGTGCCAACGGATTACAAGGTGGTGAAATGCCAACCGGATCAAGCTTCACACTGCGTTTCAAAGTTCAGGGTGGTGCTATTCCGGGCAGCGTAAGCAATACTGCACGTATCGTTTCTGAAAACCTGGGTGGTGAAAGCTTCTTTGATGATGGTACTGCTATCATCGGTGCAGCCGGTGGTCCGGTTGATGTGAAAATGGCAACCTTTACCGCTACTCTGCAAAACGGAAACGGTTTGCTGAAGTGGGAAACTGAAAACGAAACCAACAACGAATACTTCGTAATTGAGCGCAGCGAAGATGGTGTACGTTTCTCTGACCGCGGTACTAAAGCCGGTAACGGAACAACCACTACCCGTTCACGTTATGAGTTCGTTGATCCGATCAATACAACTGCCAAGATTGTATACTATCGCCTGAAAGCAGTGGATAACCGCGGAGAAGCTACTTACTCAAACATCATTCCGCTGCGCCTGCAAGGTGGTATGAGTGTAGATAAGTTCAACGTGTATCCTAACCCATTCGTAAACAACGTGAAAATCACATTGAACAGCCAGTCTGCCGCTCAGGTTACCCTGCGTGTGTTCTCAATCGACGGACGTGAAGTAATCAACCGTAAGGTGAATGTGCTGAGTGGAGACAACATCATTGTGGTAAATGAATTTGATCGTATGCAGAAAGGAAACTATGTGGTAGAGGTTTCTAATGGTACGGAGAAGTTCACCCGCAAAGTGGTTAAAAACTAAACAAACAATCCAGTAAATATAAAAACGGCCGGAGTTTCCGGTCGTTTTTTATTTTTATACATCTCAGTGCGAGTCCTTATTTTTGTACAAATCAATACAATTATTATGGATAGCATACTCAGTATACACAGCATCCTTCGATACCTCGTACTCCTGTTCGGAGTGTGGGCCGTGTTCAATGCCCTCACCGGTGTAATGTCTAAACGCACCTATAACGGCAACGACAACAAATCGAACCTGTTTTTCATGATCCTGACCGACTTACAATTATTACTCGGTTTGGTACTTTTATACAACTGGGTTACCAACTCCGGTGTGTCTGATTTGGGAATGGGCGCCGTAATGAAAGATAAGGCCATGCGTTTCTGGACCGTAGAGCACCCGCTCATGATGTTCCTTGCCTGGGTTTTTGTGCATATCAGCCGCTCGGCATCCAAAAAAGCTACCTCTGATCTGGCCAAACATAAAAAGGTGCTGATTTTTTCAGGACTTGCCCTACTCATCATGTTAGCCTCTATCCCCTGGCCATTCAGAGAAGTTATTGGCAGACCCTTATTTTAATCCGATTGCATAAGAAAACGAAGTATGGCTAAAGCAAGCAAGAAACCGTTGATTCTGGTAACGAACGACGATGATATAACAGCACCGGGTATCCGAAATTTAGTGGAGGCGGTAAAAGACCTCGGCACCGTAGTGGTGGTAGCACCCGATAAACCGCAAAGCGGCATGGGGCATGCCATTACCATCGGCTCTCCCCTTCGGATGAACCGCATGCATTTGTTCGGAGATATTGAAGCCTGGCAAACCAGCGGTACTCCCGTAGATTGTGTAAAACTGGCCGTTGATAAAATTTTACACCGCAAACCTGATTTGTGTTTGAGTGGTATTAACCACGGAGCCAACCATTCCATCAATGTGATTTACAGTGGCACCATGTCGGCCGCAATGGAAGCCAGTATCGAAGGCATACCCAGCATCGGTTTTTCGCTGCTCGACTATAATTACGAAGCTGATTTTACGGGAGCACGACAGGCCGTGCGTACTATTGTTACCGCCATCCTCGGACAAAAAACACTGGACAAACATTTTCTGCTGAACGTGAACATCCCTTCCGTACCGGCGAAAGAAATTAAAGGCATCCGTGTATGCAAACAAGCCTATGCGAAATATGTGGAAGACTTTGATGAACGTACCGATCCGCAAGGAAAAAAATACTTCTGGCTCACCGGCGAATTTGTAAATTTTGACAAATCCAGAGACTCAGATGTATGGGCATTGCAACACAATTATGTAAGTGTGGTTCCGGTTCAGTTTGATCTTACCAATTATAAACTCAAGGAATTGCTCGATAAAAAGCAACTGTTCAAATAATGTTTAAAAAAGACCATTTTACGTTCGGGTTGGTATTAGGACTAATAGCTCCATTGGTCGGACTCCTTATATTTAAGCTCACCAAGTTTGAATCTTTTACCTTTAGAGATACGTTGTACTATATGCTCAACGAATCAGGATACCGAACCCTCACCGCAACCCTGAGTGTATCATTATTGGCCAATGCCACCCTGTTTACGATTTACATCAACAAAAAAGTGGATAAAACAGCCAAAGGTATATTTGTAACTACCCTGGTGTACGGTTTGTTTATTTTGCTGATTAAAACGTTCTATTAACCACGCGCAGCCCGGCTGCACAACCTGCAGTACATGTATGAACATCCATACACATCGCTGGAAGTCATTCGAGTAATTCCTGAAACACCCTCTGCGGTATCACTGGTGTTGAAGCCGCTTAAAGGTAAAGAGATTCATTATGTAGCCGGACAATTCATCACCCTGGTATTTCAAACACCCTTCGGGCCGAAGAANNGCTCCTATTCTATCAGTTCATCTCCCGAACTGCATGAACCCCTCACCATCACCATCAAGCGAATTGAAAACGGTGAATTCTCCCGCAAGCTCACGGAAGAAACACGCGAAGGAGATATCCTTTTTATGGAAGAAGCGGGCGGACGATTTATCCTGCCGGAACATACAAACAACTTTACCTATTTATTTCTGGCAGCGGGCAGTGGGATAACACCGGTGTTCTCCCTGATAAAAACCCTGTTGCATACTTCCCGGGCAACTGTACATCTAATGTATAGTAATTCAAGTAGAACAGAAACCATTTTCCTGAAGTCGTTACAGGAACTTGCCGCCAGGTTTCCGGACACATTCAAACTGCGGTTTTTCTTTAGCGATGATGAAGAAATTTTGCAGCGAAGGCTGAGCACTCATTCACTGAACCACATATTGAAAGAGCAGTTTTCGGAAGTGAAGCAATCGTTGCAGGTGTATGTTTGTGGCCCGTTTTTATACATGGATTCAGCCGGCATAGTGCTCCGTTCATTCGGGGTGCCAGCAGCGCATATCCATAGCGAGGATTTCCACCCATTACCTCTGGAAGAATTGCCCAAACCTACAGACCAAAGGGCATACCCGGTAACCTACTTATTGAATGGCAAATCTTTCACACTGGATGTTCAATACCCGCAAAGCATTTCGAAAGCTGCACAGGAAGCCGGCCTGCCCGT
>DPFD01000007.1:1889-2526 GCA_003534175.1 Chitinophagaceae bacterium | reverse complement strand
CGACCTTTGTGTACATTTCCTTTGCGAACTTAGTGGTTACATGTATTCCTAACCACAGAGTAACACCATTGCTGCAGGTGCAAGGATCGCTAAAACTCCCCTGGTAACAGGACGGTTACGCAAAGAATTTCAATCTTTCACCCCGTTTACGCATATCATATATAAAAACGGGTATTTTTGTCCTGCAACTAAAACACTTCATTTTGATTCTTGCAGCAATCGATATAGGCAGTAATGCCGCGCGGCTTCTCATCACCGAGGTAGTATCTGCCCCCGGAAAAAAAACGCAATTCAACAAACTCAACCTGTTCCGCATCCCCCTCCGCCTGGGTTTCGACGTATTCGAACACAAAATCATCCCACCGGAAAAAGTAACCATGATGCATGACACCATGATGGCCTTTCACCACCTCATGAAAACATACCGCGTTCAGGCGTACAAAGCCTGCGCTACCAGTGCCATGCGCGATGCCGTAAATGCCCCGGAAATCATCCAGAGCATCCACGCGCATACCGGCATCCTCATTGAAGTTATCAGCGGCGATATGGAAGCTAACCTCATTTATGAAAACCACATAGCCGAAAACATGACTACCGATAAAGGGTATCTCTACATCGATGTGGGTGGCGGCAGCAC
>DPFD01000007.1:920-1861 GCA_003534175.1 Chitinophagaceae bacterium | reverse complement strand
CGGTACCATCCGACTGTTGCAACGCAGCATATCAGACAGTGCCTGGGATGAAATGAAAGACCATATCAAAGAAATTACCCGCTTCCAGCAACACGTCATTGCCATCGGCAGCGGCGGCAACATCAATAAAATTTTCTCCCTCAGTAAAAAGAAAGAAGGTAAACCCCTCACCATTGAACTGCTGAGAGAATATTACCGTGAACTGGAAAATGTATCCATCGAAGAACGCATCAGCCGCTACAACCTCAAGGCCGACCGTGCCGATGTAATCGTTCCTGCCTTGTCTATCTATATTAATGTAATGCGCTGGGCAGGTGCCGATGAAATTTTTGTTCCGAAAATTGGTTTGTCTGACGGACTCATCCAAAACCTCTGGGCCGGTATTCAATCAAACAAACAACCTTCAAATATTACACAGGCCTGATACAAGGCCTATTCCCCCACTTAAAACTGATTGCCATGTCAATACATAAAGAGGTAAAGAAAATTACTACCAATACCCTGCAAAAAATGAAATCATCTGGTGAAAAAATCTCTATGATTACCGCCTATGATTTTTCTTTTGCGCAGATTTTTGATGCGGCCGGTATTGACGTAATCCTCGTGGGAGACAGTGCCAGCAACGTGATGGCCGGCCATGAAACCACGCTTCCTATCACGCTCGACCAAATGATCTATCACGCTTCCTCGGTAGTCCGAGGCGTGAATCGTTCACTGGTAGTGGTGGATTTACCCTTCGGTTCGTATCAGGGCAACTCCAAGGAAGCGCTCGGCTCAGCCATCCGCATCATGAAAGAAACAGGAGGACATTCTATTAAACTGGAAGGTGGAGAAGAAGTAGTAGAGTCAGTGAAACGAATTGTCAGCACCGGCATCCCCGTGATGGGGCACCTCGGCCTCACGCCACAAAGTATTTATAAATTCGGTACCTATACCGTTCG
>DPFD01000007.1:0-888 GCA_003534175.1 Chitinophagaceae bacterium | reverse complement strand
CTTCAGGAAGCAGGCTGCTTCGCCCTGGTGTTGGAAAAAATTCCCGCGGCACTGGCTAAAACGGTCAGTGAAAGCCTCCATATCCCCACCATTGGTATCGGTGCGGGCCCCCACTGCGATGGCCAGGTGCTGGTGATGCACGATATGCTGGGCATTAACGTAGAGTTCAAACCGCGCTTCCTCAGGCAATACCTGAACCTGCACGAACAAATTACTGGTGCAGTACATCAATACATCAAGGATGTAAAATCCGGTGATTTCCCGAACGAAAAAGAACAGTATTAAACATCATAACGCAATCTCTCCATCACAACAATCTATGCCCTTAAATAAATTTCCCCTTCTTTTGTTTTGCCTGATAGTGCATACGGAAACACTATGGGCTCAACCGGTTACCAGCCTCGACCCACTCACGGTTACGTCTGCACGCTGGCCGATAAAAGCATCCGAAAACGGTCGGCAAATCATTACACTCAGTGCAGCTCAGATCGCCGCTTTACCGGGCAATACCATTGAAGATGTACTGCGGGTGAGCGGATTGGTAGAACTGCAGCAACGGGGCCCCGCAGGCGCCGTGAACAATGTCATCATCCGGGGGGGAACTTTTCAGCAAGTGCTGGTATTAATCGATGGCGTTCGAATCAACGATCCGGTAACCGGACACTTTTCTGCTAACTTCCCCGTGCCACGCTGGCAAATTGAACGCATAGAAATCCTCAAAGGACCCGCCGCTGCCATGTACGGCTCGGAGGCCGTGGGAGGCGTTATCCACATCATCACCAAGGCTTTTCAGCCGGCCGACACTCAAACCCGATCTAACGGTTATGCATACCTGTCAGGTGGAGACAATCAGTTCTTCGCCGCAGAAGGCGGCATCAGGTTCATCCG
>DPFD01000151.1:843-7470 GCA_003534175.1 Chitinophagaceae bacterium | reverse complement strand
GCAGGAGCGGAGATTTATCCGATCATATCTCTCCTCATTTTCTTCCTGTTTTTTGTAGTGCTGACGGTGTATGTACTCAGCATGAAAAAGTCTACCGTTAAGTTGTTGTCTGAAATTCCATTAGACGATGAACAAGAATCAACCAACCATAAAAACTAATAGCTGTTTATGCAACGCAATAATATTCTTACAAGATTCAAATGGATGCTGGCACTGGCTTTGCTGGCTCAACCCGTGCTTGCACAGGATGCTGCACAACCCGCGAGCAGCGGAGGTTCAGGAAACTTACTGGCAGCCTTAATGATTTTTGTTACCATCATCCTGGCTTTTGTGATATGGGGTATGGGTAATGTATTGATTACATTAGGAAAGGAAACTCTCCGCAGAAAAAAATCAGGAGCCGCCTTGCCGGTGGTAACCATGGCGATGCTTTCGCTGCTTACCTTTAGTGCTCAGGCGCAGGATGCGGCAGCACCGGTGGCCGAAGTGGCCCGTTTTAATTATGGCGGACTCAGTGCCATGATTTTCTGGTTATTACTGATTGTTATTTTTATTGAACTGGTAACTATATTTTTCCTGTTGTTTATGATTCGTCGCTTTCAGCAGGAGTTACAACCGGAAGCAGAAAAGGCTAAGGAATCTACATTCAGCGAGTGGTGGACAAAGGTGGATAAGAAATTCTTTACCCGGGCCGTGCCGGTAGAAAAAGAAGCCGATGTAATGTTAGATCATGAGTATGATGGCATACGTGAATTGGATAATGCGCTACCTCCGTGGTGGAAATATGGTTTTTATGTTACCATCATCGGTGCTGTTGTTTATATGTTTTATTTCCATGTAGGGAATGGCCCGGATCCCATTCAGGAGTATGAGCGTGAAATGGAAAACGCTGCCTTTGCTCTGGCGAAGTACAACGCTACTTCTCCCGATAAGATCGATGAAAATAATATCACCATGGCTGATGCCGCAGGTTTAGAAGAAGGAAAAAGGATTTACAATATGGCTTGCTGGGCATGTCATGGTAAACTGGGTGAAGGCGGTGCCGGTCCGAATTTAACAGATGAGTACTGGATACATAAAGGCGGACTCAACGATATTTACCGTTCCATTAAAGTGGGTTATCCCGATAAAGGAATGCAGTCGTGGGAGAAGAATTATTCACCCAAAGAGATTGCCAATCTTACCGGTTATATCAAAACCCTGGCAGGTAGCAATCCTCCTAATGCTAAGGCGCCGCAGGGAGATATCTGGAAAGATGAAACGCCCGCACCAGCCGACGCAACAGCACCGGCTGATACTACCGCTCAGTAAACTAAAGAACTTATTCAGAAATTATGAGTGATGCACTAACAGATGAACAAGAAGAATTCCGGGACTCGGNNGTGGCCACCATCACCAAGGAGGGGAAGCGTAATTTTATACATCCTAAAAAACCTAAAGGGAAGTTCTATAATTTAAGAACCTGGTTTAGCATTTTTTATCTGGTTGTATTTTTTACATTGCCCTTTATTAAAGTGTATGGAGAACCGCTTTTCATGTTCAATATTGTGGAGCGGAAATTCATATTGTTCGGAATGATTTTCTGGCCACAGGATTTTTTCATCTTCGGCATCGGAATGCTCACCTTTATTGTATTCATCATCTTGTTTACAGTGGTTTTCGGACGCGTGTTTTGCGGATGGGCCTGCCCGCAAACTATTTTTATGGAAATGGTATTCAGGAAGATTGAATATTGGATAGATGGGGATGCCACCCAGCAGCGCAATTTGAAAAAAATGTCCTGGAATGCAGAAAAAATAAGAAAACGTGCAATAAAATTTGTTGTTTTTTACGCTATTTCTTTCATCATAGCTAATTTCTTTCTGGCCTATATCGTGGGTATGGATCAGTTATTGCGATATGTAACACACCCCGGAGAATCCATTGGTACGCTGGCGGCATTGCTGCTGTTTACTACGGTATTCTTTTTTGTATACTGGTGGTTCCGGGAGCAGGTTTGTATTGTGGTGTGTCCTTATGGTAGATTACAGGGCGTGCTGTTGGATGCTAACTCTATTGTAGTAGCCTACGATTATAAGCGCGGGGAGAAGCGGGGAAAACTGACTCCGAAAGAAAAAGAAAATTTAAAAGCGGGTTATGGACGAAACTGTTCGGGAAAATCGTGCAGCGGATGCGCACACGCAGGAAAATAGTGTCGCAATTGATGAAGAACGCCTGATGGGCGATTGTATCGATTGCTATGCCTGTGTACGTGTGTGCCCAACGGGGATAGATATACGAAACGGAACTCAGCTGGAATGTGTGAACTGTACCGCATGCATGGATGCCTGTGATGCAATTATGATCAGCATCAACCGGCCTACAGGGTTAATTCGGCTGGCTTCTGAAAACTCTATCCGGGACGGTGTACTACTGAGATTCACACGCCGCATTAAAGCATACACTACCGTATTGCTGTTGTTGCTGGGGTTTCTGACCTACCTACTGGTAAGCCGCTCTGATATAGATGCCCGTTTATTGCGTACCGCCGGCATGACCTATACCTCCATGCCAGATGGCAGGATTAGTAATTTGTATAACCTGAAACTGGTGAATAAAACGCATAGTAACATGACGGTACAGGTGAAACTGGAAGATATCTCTGGAGAAATTCAGATGATTAACAGCGGTTCCGATACCGTACGGTCAGGAGAACATATTACACGTCAGTTTTTTGTGATTTTACAGCGTGATCAGGTTAAGAGTTGGAAAACAGAAATACGGATTGGTATTTATCATGAAGATGAAAAAATTAAAACCATCTCTACCAATTTCATGGGGCCTGAAGTGTATAATTAATTAAATCATTTGTTATGAATTGGGGAAACAGAATTGTAGTTGTTTTTGTGTTGTTCGTTTCGGGGATTGTGTTTATGGTGGTTAAAGCTTCCAAACACAGTCAGGAACTGGTTACAACCAACTATTACGAAAAGGAACTGGTGTATCAGAAAAAGATTGATGCCATGAATAACCTGGCTATGCTGAACGATTCCATTGTGTTAAAACAAACACCTGAAGCACTGCTACTAAAACTTCCGGCAGCAATGAATGAAAAAAATGTAGAGGCGGTGGTGCATCTATATTGCCCTTTTAACGAAGCGAATGATCAGCATTTAAAGGCTAGCACGAGTGAAGGAACCATTGTGGTACCACTGAACAATAAAACGCCTGGTAGCTATGTTGTGAAAACAGACTGGAGTGATGGCACCAATATGTATTACTCCGAAAACAAAATTATTCTGAAGTGATTGAAACAATTGCAGCCGGTATGCTTTTAGGTGCGCTCGGAAGTTTGCACTGTGTGGGGATGTGTGGCCCCATTGCCCTTTCATTGCCGGTGGTAAACACTTCTAATTTTTCAAAATACATTGGTACATTATTGTACAATCTTGGCAGGGTGGTTACGTATGCTGCCTTGGGGGTGGTGTTTGGACTGATAGGACAAAGTTTGGTATGGATGGGATTTCAACAGTGGTTGTCCATTGCCCTGGGCGTGTTGTTGCTGCTCATCGTGCTGTTGCCCAAACGAATCACCAGTCGTATTCAGTTTTTCCCGGGGGCGATGGGTAGTATCCGGGGTGGCATTGGCAGGTTGTTTCAAACAAAGAGTTACGCTTCTTTATTTATGATTGGGTTGTTGAACGGACTACTGCCCTGTGGTTTAGTGTACATGGCCGTTGCCGGAGCAGTAGCCACTGCCTCTGTGGTTCAAAGCAGTGTGTGGATGGCGGCCTTCGGATTGGGCACCCTGCCTATGATGTGGGTGGTGGCCATGATTGGCTCCAGCCTGAAACTCCGGTTCCGCACTTCTATTAGAAAAGTATATCCCTATATGATTGGAGTCATGGCCTGTTTGCTGATTGTTCGCGGAATGGGTCTGGGGATACCTTTTGTAAGTCCGGCCATAGAAACCCAACCCAATAAAAGTGCTGTGGTTACTTGTCATGATGAATAACATATTTTAAACTGATGGTTGTTTTAATTCGTACAATCAATACTTAATATTTTGCGCTAAGGATGAAGCAGATTACAAGTGGAATGGGATTGGTGCCACCGCAACAGGGGGGAAGTCATTTCAATTATGAAGTGGATGCATGGTTGCGTGAGATGGATTTCATTGTTTCCGAAGTGTCTTATATGAATACCCGGCTGGCCTTTGTGGTAGATGTGGTAAACGGGCCACAGGCTATTGCGGATGCAGAAGTGTATCAGAATAAACTACTCGAATTCCATGACCAGCTGCAGGTTATTCGGGAACAAATTAAGCAGCATAAAGAAACCCTTAAGTTGAATAAGGTAGCGCAGCATCCTGCGTACGACAAGAAAAATGCAGCAATCCATTCCAAACTGCGTAAAGTAATTGTTACCGCAGAAAAGGATTATGTAAATATCAAAAACGACTTCAACAAGTTTATTGCGCAGTTGTCAGGCCTGCACTAAATCAATTTAGCATATCCGCCAGTTTCTTCTCATTCAGTATGGTGATTTTGCTGCCCTGAATTTCAATTAGTTTTTCTCCTTTAAAATCGCCAAGGGTCCGGATGAGTGATTCCGTAGCCGTGCCGGCAATGTTGGAAAGATCTTCCCTGGATATCTGAATGGAAAATGGATTGCTTCCTTCATCCTGATATTTCTGTTTCAGTGTAACCAGTGCCGTGGCCACGCGCTTACGAAGTGAATTATAGGCAATGTTCAGCAATTGCTGTTCTTTTTCTGTGATGTTGTTGGCGAGTAGTTTGATAAACTGTCGATTCACTTCCGGGTTCTGCTGGAGCATTTTTTTGAACTCATCCACAGGGATTTCTGCCAGTTGGGTGTCATCGAGTGTTTCAGCAGTTTCCTTATAGGTGCCGCCTTCTAACAGTGCTGTGTAACCGAAAAAATCACCTTTGCTGTACAGTCCGATCGTCAGGTCTTTTCCATCTTCATTGGTTACAAACGTTTTTACTTTTCCTGACAGGATGTAGTATAATTTTTGTGGATGGTTTCCGTAGTGGTAAATAGTGTATTTCTTTTTGTAAAAGTTCTCTTCTTTGTTTTCAGTAATTTGTTTTAATGCATCAGGCCCGCCGTAGGTATCTATCAGATGCTGAAATCCCTGTTCGGAATTCGGGTAGTTTTTTTTCTGTAACTCGGCTTTCTTCAGTCGGCTTTCCAGTGCATTCAGCAATTCAATATCCGTGAAGGGTTTGGTGATGTAATCGTCGGCTCCCATTTCCATTCCTTTTCTGAAATCAGAACGGTCTGATTTTGCAGTGAGAAAGATAAACGGAATTCCTGTGAGTTGTTCATTCTTATTGATGAGGTGCAATACGCCATAGCCATCTAGTACGGGCATCATTACATCACATATAATGATATCCGGTTTGTCGTTCAAAGCCAGTTCTACGCCCACTTTACCGTTTTCGGCGGTGGTTACTTTGTAATTTGCCAGCTCCAGGATTTCGGCCGTGTTTTCCCGGATTTCGGTGTTGTCTTCAATCAGTAATACATGGTGCTTCATTACTTACTCTTTCGGGATTTGAAATGTGATATTAAATGTTGTGCCTTTTTCCAGTTCGCTGTGCCAGTCAATTTTTCCATTCATAATTTCCACATAATTTGCAACAATATGCAATCCTAAACCGGTACCCTGGATGTTGGTTGCGTTTTTGGCGCGGTAGAATCTTTCAAACAAATGCATTTGATCTTCTTCAGATATACCAATACCCTGGTCTGATACAGAGATCTTCAGTTCACCCTTTTTGTTCAGTGCGGTGGATACCTCTATTTTACCTCCGGGATGAGAGAATTTTATGGCATTGGATAAAAGGTTTACCATAATGTTTCTCAGCAGGGAAGGGTCGAGGTACACCATTTCGTCACCGGAATGCTTATACTCGATGGTTTGATGATGTACCACCAGTGCTTCCATTTCACTACAAATGGTGGTGATCAGCTGATGTATATTAAAATGACAGTGGTGTGCTGAAATGTGTCCGTCTTCAATTTTACCGATGGCCAGGAATTCATCGAGAATGCCGGTGAGGTTATTTACGGATGATTTAATGCGTTGTATATGCTTATCCCGTTTTTCCTGTTCTTCAGCCGTGGTGTATTTTGCCAACAGCGAAGCCGAGGAAAGGATAGTGCTGAGCGGCGTTCTGAATTCGTGTGATGCCATGGAAACAAAACGACTTTTCATGTCGCTCAGTTCTTTTTCCTTATTTAAGGCAGTGGATAAATCGTCGCGGGAGGCTTCAATCTGAAGCATGAGTTTTTTAAGTTGACTAGTTCGTTTTTCAACTGTTTTTTCCAGGTTGTTATTCAGTTCTTCAAACTGTTTGTTGATTTGTTTCAGCTCTTCCTTTTGAGCAATTACGTCGGCTTCAATTTTTTTCCGCTGAGTGATATCCGAGATAAAGGCAATCACAAAAGCTTCATCTTCTGATTTATAATGCCCCAGACTAATTTCTACCGGAAATTCGTCGCCATTTTTTTTCACTGCAAACAAATCCATCCCTATTCCCATGGCCCGTTGTTCGGGTTTATGGGTGTAATGGTGGCGGTGATGAGTATGTTTTTTATGGTAACGGGAGGGGATAAGAT
>DPFD01000151.1:508-808 GCA_003534175.1 Chitinophagaceae bacterium | reverse complement strand
AGGAGTTCTTCCACTGAATCGTAGCCAAATTGCCGTAGCAAAAAACAGTTCGCCATCACAATCCTGCCATCGGCGGCGGCCACCAGAATGCCCATGGAGGCATGCTCAAACAAGGCCTGATGAATTCCATTTTTACCGGGAAGCACTTCCGACATACGGGTTACACTTTGGCGCAATTTAACCCAAAGCAACCAATGCCGGCCATTATTACATAGGCAGGAATGATTTTTTTTGGTTGAAAAATGAAACAGTTATATCTTTGCCGTCCATTTGGCTGCGTAGCTCAACTGAATAGAGCAT
>DPFD01000151.1:0-497 GCA_003534175.1 Chitinophagaceae bacterium | reverse complement strand
ACTGAGCAGCATTACCGCTGCTCTTTTCTTTTTTACCCCCGCCGAAACCCTTGCCACTATTGCAAAGCAAGTTAAGTACCTCACTCGGCTGCATGGTTTGAAAAGTATTGTTATCAAATACCAGTTTTTCAGGGAATATCAAACCAAGCATTTTCTGTCTGTTTTCTATGTTTGCAGCCAGGTAATACTGGCCCATATTACTGAGCAGGGATAGACCATAGCGATAGTACTCCTGGAATCCACTTTCAGCAGCTTTGAGTTCAGCCCCCGCCTTGGTTCGTGTCCGCACGAACCATACTTACTTCTGAAATTTTTTATTAAAACTCATTCCNNATAAAGCTATAGTTTTTTTCTCCGCTTTGTACGCATCTTTTTATGAATCAAAAATCTGTTGTCTATTATTTTATCATTAAAAGAAAATATTTAGTTTAAAGCGAATCACTTTTTACAAAAACATGGGGTTTATTTTTTTACAATCATTAAAATATAGCTTGAAA
>DPFD01000265.1:2963-4924 GCA_003534175.1 Chitinophagaceae bacterium | reverse complement strand
ATGCAGACCACCTGCTGAACCACGAGTGTAAAACCATTTCCAAAGACCAATTGCACCTTCCCGGTCCGAACCATGTAGAACAATGGATGGACAGCAACCGCAGCAATCAAACCCTGCGCAGCTTACACACCATGTTAAACCATGGCCGTTTGGCCGGTACGGGATACGTTTCCATCCTCCCGGTTGATCAGGGCATTGAGCACAGTGGTGGCGCCTCCTTTGCTCCCAATCCTATTTATTTTGATCCTGAAAATATCGTAAAGCTGGCCATTGAAGCCGGTTGCAATGCCGTAGCTTCTACCTATGGTGTACTAGCTAGCGTAAGCCGTAAATATGCCCACAAAATTCCGATGATGGTTAAAATCAACCACAACGAGTTTTTGAGCTATCCGAATAAGTTTGATCAGGTAATGTTCGGACAGATTAAAGATGCCTGGAACATGGGTGCCTGCTCTGTAGGGGCTACCATTTACTGGGGAAGCCATGAAAGTGGCCGCCAGTTGCAGGAAGTGGCTCAGGCTTTTGAGTTGGCCNNTTGGCGCATGAGTTAGGTATGGCCACCGTGCTGTGGTGCTATGTGCGTAACAACGCCTTTAAAGTAGATGGCGTGGATTACAGTGCTGCCGCTGATTTTACCGGACAGGCCAACCACCTGGGCGTTACCATTCAGGCTGATATCATCAAACAAAAACTTCCTACCAACAATGGCGGTTACCTCGCTACCAAGCATGGTAAAACCAGCAAGCTGGTATATGAAAAATTAACTACAGATCATCCGATTGATCTGGCTCGCTATCAGGTAGCCAACTGTTACATGGGCCGCGTGGGCTTAATCAACTCCGGTGGTGAAAGTATGGGTGCTACTGATTTAGCAGAAGCAGTAACCACAGCCGTCGTGAACAAACGCGCCGGCGGTATGGGACTGATCAGCGGAAGAAAAGCATTCCAGAAACCCATGGGCGAAGGCATTGAATTGCTCAATGCCATTCAGGATGTTTATCTCGATAAAAGCATTACTATTGCATAGTAAAAAACAGGGGAACATTTGCCAAAGCGTGTGTTCCCCTGTTATTTCAAATCCTAATTAGAACGGATGAAACAAGAAGAGGATTTTTCAGCAAACCTTGCAGGTGAAGATCCGCAAATGGAAGGCGAAGAAAAAACGAGTTGGTTCAAACGCATTAAAAAGGGCATCTTAACTACTACCAAAGAGAAAAAAGATGCTCCGGAAGGCTTATGGACCAAATGCCCTTCATGCAAATACACCTGTACCATTACCGAACTCGACGAGAACAAATATGTTTGTCCTAAATGCGAATACCACCACCGCATTGGCAGTGATGAGTATTTTCAAATCTTGTTTGATGACAACATATTTGTGGAACTGTTTGCAAACATCAAATCAAAAGACCACCTGGGTTTTGTTGATTTAAAACCCTACTCCAAACGGTTAGAGGAAACGTATGCTAAAACAGACATCCATGATTCCATCACCGTCGCTCACGGTAAAGTACATGGCCACGATCTGGTAGTAGCTTGCATGGATTTTGAATTCATCGGCGGCAGCCTGGGCAGTGTGATGGGTGAAAAAATCAGTCGTGGTTGCGATTACTGCATTGAACACCGCATACCGTTTATGATCATCAATAAAAGTGGCGGTGCCCGGATGATGGAGAGTGCATTCTCGTTGATGCAACTGGCAAAAACATCGGGTAAACTGAAGCAACTGAGCGATGCCAAAGTACCGTACATTTCATTGTGTACCGATCCTACTTTTGGTGGAACCACCGCTTCTTTTGCCATGCTGGGCGATATTATTATCGGTGAACCGGGCGCCCTGATTGGCTTTGCAGGCCCCAGGGTTATTAAAGAAACCATCAAGAAAGATTTACCGGAAGGTTTCCAACGCAGTGAGTTTTTGCTGGAACACGGATTCCTGGATTTCATTGTGGCCCGAAAAG
>DPFD01000265.1:0-2950 GCA_003534175.1 Chitinophagaceae bacterium | reverse complement strand
AAGCTGATGCAGAAGCATTAAAAAATAATGAGAAGGAAAGCCGGAAGGTTTTCCTTTTTTTATGCAATTACTGGAAACACTGAACGAATAGTTTTATCGAAACATTGCTGCTTCGCGGATGTGTGTTACCAAAACGGTAACACCTCATTTACACCATTGCCAGTAACCAATAATCACAGCCTGTAGTACAATTTACTTTTTCACCTTTTTCTTTTTAACCTCTCCTATTAATTCGCCGTACGGTTTGAGTGGTTCAAAATGATCGAAAATAATCTTGAGAATAGCCAGCAACGGGATGGCAAGTACCAACCCCGGAATGCCCCATACCATTTCACCGGCTACCAATACCAGGATGGTAAACAATGGATTGATGTTCACCTTAGCTCCTACCACCAAAGGCTCAATTAAATAGGTTTGAATAAACTGAACCAGTGCATAGGTAATGATAATGGCAATAACCATACGTACATCTGCACCCTGACTTAGGCTAAACAGCACCGTTAGTGTAGTGCCGGTGAGGTTGCCCACAAACGGAATCATCTCCAGCAACCCGCACAAAATGGCAAAAAACAAAGCGTATTTTACCCCAATGATGCTGAAGGCTACACCATACATTACCCAAAGGCAGAGGATCATCAGGGAGAGTCCGGTTAAATACTGCTGTCCCACCTGTGTGGATTGTTCCAGGGCCTTTTCTGTTTTATCCTTATGATTAACCTGAGTAACGTTTAAAATGAACTTCTTAATATGAGCACGGTAATAGAGAAACAAAAACAAATACACCACTACCAACACAAAATCAACGATGAACGTCCATAAATAACCTGCTACTCCTACCAGTCCCTTGCCAACAGTTGCAGCCCCTTTCTCTTTGTTTTGCTGCACCATCTGCTCCTGCATTTGTTGAGAGATACCCAATTTATCCTTGATCATTTGCTGGATACTCTGGATAATTTCTTCCAGCTTGCCTTCCATCTTGAATGCATCACTGGCTACATTACCAATTTGCCACGACACCAGCCAGATGACACACACAAAACCTGCTACAAAAATGAATGTAGATAACAAAACCGCCATCACGCGTTTCATCTTCCTTTTTTCAAACCAGCGATTCAGGGGCAGCATCACCATTGCCAGTAATCCGGCAAAAGCCACCGGAACCAGCAGTGCTTTAGAAAAATACAACACAATGGTGGCCAGTATAAACAGCAGCAACAATTGTATGGTTTTGGTTAACGGAGAGGATGAATAATCGGCAGCCATAGAATCCTATTTTAGATTGAAGTTAATCATTATGAGGCGTACATCTGCCCCCGTTAATTCTAAATATTCATCGGGATGAGTTCACCCTCCAACTGCGGTGGCCGGCTTTATTTCGCTATTTTTGCATGACAGCGTTTATGGAAATCAATAACAAGAAGGCAACACACGATTATTTTATCGAAGCACGATATACCGCGGGCATGGTATTGAGTGGTACAGAAATAAAATCATTGCGTGCAGGAAGGGCAAGTTTTATAGACAGTTACTGCCTTTTTCATCAGGGTGAACTGTATGTAAAAAATTTACACATCTCACCCTATGCCTTTGGTACATACACCAACCATGAGCCTTTGCAGGAAAGGAAATTATTACTCACCAAAAGGGAGTTGCGCAAACTGGAGGCCAAGAGCAAAGAGAAAGGATATACCATAGTACCCCTGAAATTATTCCTGGCCGATAGCGGATATTTTAAACTGGAAATCGGATTGGGCAAGGGAAAGAAAAATTATGATAAACGGGAAACCATTAAAGCGCGGGAAACNNGGATATACGAAGAAGTTATAAGGTATAAAAACACTGCGCACGCCTCCACCATCAACATTCACTTAAACTCAGCGGTACATTCACGGCCAGCCCGCCATCGGCTGTTTCCTTGTACTTGGAGTTCATGTCTTTGGCGGTATCCCACATGGTTTTGATTACACCATCCAGGCTAACCCGTGCAAAATCGGGAGTGCTTTGTAAAGCCAGTTGCGAAGCGGTAATGGCCTTTATGGCACCCATGGCATTGCGTTCAATGCAAGGTATTTGAACCAGTCCGGCAATGGGATCACAGGTCATTCCCAGGTGATGTTCCATTGCAATCTCTGCGGCCATCAATGCCTGTCGCTGTGTGCCTCCCATTGCTTCGGTGAGTGCCGCGGCGGCCATTGCACTGCTCACTCCTATTTCAGCCTGACAGCCACCCATAGCGGCAGAAATGGTAGCGCCTTTTTTGAAGATGCTGCCGATTTCGGAAGCGGTTAACAGAAAGTGGATGATGTCATCCTCCGTTTTTTCTTTATCATCAAAAATGATATAATACATCAACACCGCCGGAATAACACCGGCAGCACCATTGGTGGGGGCAGTTACCACACGTCCGAATGCAGCATTTTCTTCATTCACCGCCAGGGCAAAGCAACTCACCCAGTCTAAAATATTTCTGAAAGTATAGCCGGAGTGTTTCACAAAATTCAGCCACTCTTCATAGCTGTTGTAGGTAACGCCTTTCAACAATTTTTTATTCAACACGGCGGCTCTGCGTTTTACCTGCAAACCACCGGGCAGTTCTCCTTCTGTATGGCATCCGCGAAAAACGCATTGTTTCATCACCTCAAAGATGCGCATCACACCTGTACGGGTAGCTTCGGAAGTGCGCCATGCCTGTTCATTTTCGTAAACCACCTCCGAAATGTTGAGGCCTGTTTTTCTGCACCAATGCAATAAATCAGCAGCCGTATTCACCGGGAAAGGTAATTCCACTGACTGGGATGCTCCAGATGAATCCTCTCCTTCGCGCTGAATAAATCCGCCTCCAATGGAATAGTAGGTAAAAGATTCAGATTGCCCGTCTTCAAAACTCACCAGTATACTCATGGCATTGGGATGAAACGGCAGCGATTCAGTATACAGAAACACAATATCT
>DPFD01000034.1:2886-3306 GCA_003534175.1 Chitinophagaceae bacterium | reverse complement strand
ACTAATTTGGAGCCTTATGTTGCACCATACCGAAGGCATTGTTCTCCGCACCGTGAAGTATAGCGAAACCAGTTTGGTGGTTACCATCTTCACTGAATTATTCGGTTTACAAACGTACATGGTACGTGGGGTACGACAGTCTAAAAAGGGCAGTAACACAGCGGCCCTGTATCAGCCGGGTGCCATGCTGCAACTGGTGGTGTATCACAATCCGCAAAAAAATCTTCAATACATCCGGGAGGCCGAATGGAAGATATTGTACAAACATATTTTCAGTGATGTAACCAAACATTGTGTATCGGTGTTTATGGTTGAGTTGTTGCTCCGCTCGCTGAAACAACCCGAGGCCAATCCGGATTTATATTATTTCTGCTGTGATGCATTCGAACAGCTGGATGTGGCAGAAGCCGATGTAGTTTC
>DPFD01000034.1:0-2874 GCA_003534175.1 Chitinophagaceae bacterium | reverse complement strand
CCTGCCACACTTTTTCGGTTTCCGGTTCAACGATGCCGCGTACAACCCCGAGATGAAGTTTCTGGATTTAGCAGAAGGGCGCTACACCTCCCAGCCACCCCCGCACAGCTACTTCCTCGAGGGCGATGATGTGCATACCACTGCTGAGCTGCTCAGGGTGATGCAACCTCATGAACTCTCACAGTTTAAACTGAGCGGGAAAAAACGCAGTTATCTCCTGCAGCGGTATATGGATTTTTACAACCTGCATATTCAGGATTTCGGGCAGATGAAAACTCTACCGGTATTGCAGCAGGTGCTGGGTTAAATCAGTCGCGTTACGGTAGTATCCCCTGAAACGTTAAACTCTTCCAAACCCTGCAATAAAAGCACGCCGGGCTTTTTCCCTCGTTCGAGACTACCCAATGCACTAAAACCCAGTGCCTGTGCGCCATTCCATGTAGCCCACTGCAACAGATTCTGTAGAGGTATGTGAGGAAAATGATGATGAATGGTTCGCATCTCTTCGAGTATGCTTAGCCGTGAGTTACTTGCCAGGCTGTCGGTTCCCAGCACCATGGTACAACGGTTACGCATAAGTGCTTCCAGGGGTGGTACCGCCTCTTCAATGTACAGATTGGCCCGGATGCATACACAATAATACATGGCATGCCCCGATGCAGCCGCAAACAGCAAATCATCCTCCTGCGTAAATGTATTGTGTACAGCAATCACCGGCTGGTCGTGCGTGAAATGCGGCAACCAGCTTTGGAGTGATGTTTTACCGGAAGGCCTGTACGCCTGAAGTTTTATTCCCAGGAGTTCATACAGTTTTAAAAATGCTCCGCTGCCCCATTGTAAGAATATATCCTCCTCCTTCGATTCCTGATTGTGAATTGAAATCAGTTGCCGGTTGGCATCATTGATGAGCCTGAATAAAGGTTCAGAAACAGAATACGCCGCGTGTGGCACAAGGCAGGCTTCCTCAAACGCCTCGGCTACTTTTTTAGCCTCCTGCAATCTTTGTGCAGCAGTAGCTTCCACGAATCCGGTTACTTCCACAAAATTCCTCCACGCTATGGATGAATTGACCTTATGTGATACGCTATCCGTTGTGTTGCAAATATCCCCCACGGCAACAATCCCTTCTTTCTGCATTTCGTGTATGGAGGATGCAATAGCATCGTCTTTAGCCTCCTGTGGTAAATTTTTCTGCTGCATCACCTGACTTACAAACTCTACCAATCCGGTGTGTTGGGGTATCTTTCCTTTTAAATGACTGAGTTCGGTATGACAATGGCAGTTGATCATTCCCGGCATCAGAATGCCCTCATACCTTTCATCCTCTGCCTCCGTAGGAATGATATCCAACACCTTTCCGGCCTCATCGGTTACCAGTGTGTTGCCGGGTTCAAGGAATTCCCTGCCATTAAAAATGCGTGATGCGGTAAACTTTCTGTACAAAAGGTTGATGGTTATGCAGTAATTTTGCGCCGGCTTCCACCATGCGGCATGCGGTTGGCGGCAGATAAAATTACACTATGTTAGATAAACTGGAGGCGATTGAAGCAAAATTCACCGATCTCGGTATTGCTTTATCCAACCCGGAAATTGTGGCGGATAATAAAAGATTCAGCGCCATGAGCCGGGAATACCGTTCGCTTGAAAAAATAGTCCTGGCCGGAAAGGCATATAAAAAAGCCCTGGAAGATCTTGAATTCAACAAAGAGGTGCTGAATGGCGAAGATGAGGAGATGCGCTCGCTCGCCAAGCTGGAAATACCCGCACTGGAAGAACAGCTTGAAGTTTCTGAAAAACATCTGCGCAACCTGCTTATACCCAAGGATCCGTACGATGAAAAGAATGCCATACTGGAAATACGTGCCGGTACCGGTGGCGATGAAGCATCCCTTTTTGCCGGCGATTTACTGCGCATGTACCTGAAATATTGTGAAAACAAAGGCTGGAAGGCAAGCTTGCTGAGTGAAAGCGAAGGCACAGTGGGTGGATATAAGGAAGTTCAGATTGAAGTTACCGGAGATGACGTGTATGGCACGCTGAAGTTTGAGAGTGGGGTGCACCGGGTGCAGCGTGTACCCGATACCGAAGCGAGCGGCAGGGTTCATACCAGTGCCGTTACCGTGGCCGTAATGCCCGAAGCGGAGGAGGTTGATTTTGAGTTAAAAGAAAGTGATGTAAAAAT
The DNA here is from genome assembly GCA_003534175.1 of Chitinophagaceae bacterium. Classification (GTDB taxonomy): domain Bacteria; phylum Bacteroidota; class Bacteroidia; order Chitinophagales; family Chitinophagaceae; genus Ferruginibacter. The sequence goes on along the minus strand of DPFD01000034.1, from coordinate 692 downwards.
GGAAACCGCACGAAGCGGTGGTGCGGGCGGACAAAACGTAAACAAAGTAGAAACCAAGGTGTTCCTCACCCATAAACCCACCGGTATTGTGGTGGTATGTCAAACAGAACGCACTCAGTTGGCCAACCGTGAAAAAGCCATGAACATGCTCCGCACAAAACTCTATGATGAGGAAGTGCGTAAACAGGAAGAAGCCATCGCGCACATGCGCAAAAGCCTCGTGAGTACCGGCGACAGGAGTGCAAAGATTCGTACCTACAATTATCCGCAAGGACGTGTAACCGACCACCGGATCGGGTTAACCGTGTACAACCTGAATGATGTACTGAACGGAGAACTCGACGAATTCCTGGAAGCACTGCAACTGGCAGAAAATGCCGAAAAAATGGTACAGTCGTAACCCCGTTATTTACCCTTTTTTAACACACCTGCCCCGGCGGTTTGGCATTGTATTTGCCTTACCCTATATAGAGTTAAGAATAGTCAATTTTCTCATAAGCAGTTAGTTTTGGTTGCGACCCCTGTTTCTACAGGGGTCTATTTTTTTAAGTAATACGTTGTACGTAATACGTATTACGTTAGGTTTAGAGTTTAGGGTTTAATGTTTAAATGGATTCCTTGGGTCAGACAATTAACCTTAAACCTTAAACTCTAAACCCGCTTCTCCAAATCGCCGAATTCACTAATCATCA
>DPFD01000101.1:2027-5987 GCA_003534175.1 Chitinophagaceae bacterium | reverse complement strand
AAGGTTAGACGCAGTTTGTCCGTATGTCTTTTGATATACTTCATATGCCTCTGCTTCGGATGTGGCCACTACCATTTTACCATCTGCATCATACCATGCCGGAATTTGTTGTCCCCACCATAACTGCCGGCTGATGCACCAGTCTTTTACATTCTCCAGCCAGTATTTATAGGTGGCGAGGAAACGGTCTCCCGGATGGATTTTAATCTCACCATCCACAACGGCATCCAGTGCCGGTTTAGCCAGATCCTGCATTTTCACAAACCACTGGGTGCTGATGCGTGGTTCAACGACAACGCCTGTACGCTGACTGTATCCCAAACGCGTAACGTAAGATTCTGTTTTTTCGAGCAGTCCCGCACGATCCAGTTCCTGAACAATTTTTTCACGTGCAGTGAAACGGTCTTCGCCGATGAATATTTCAGCCGCAGCACTGAGCGTGCCATCCTCATTCAGGGTGTCAATGATTTCAAGCTGATGTTTTAATCCGAGGTTGTAGTCATTGATATCGTGCGCGGGAGTAACTTTCAGCGCGCCGGTACCAAAGGCAGGATCTACATATTCATCAAATATCAGCGGCACCTTGCGGTTGATGAGCGGCACAATCAATTGGGCACCTTTCATCGACTGATATCGTTCATCCTGTGGATTAACACAAACAGCCGTATCGCCCATAATGGTTTCCGGACGTTGCGTGGCAATGGTGATGTACTTTCCTGAGCCATCGGCAAACATGTATTTTACATGATAGAGTTTACCTTCCACGTCACGGTGTTCAACCTCCTCATCACTCAATGCTGTTTTGGCCTGCACATCCCAGTTGATCATGCGCGCGCCACGGTAAATGAGTCCCTGTTGGTATAAATGAACGAACACTTTAATAACCGCTGCATAATAATGATCATCCATGGTAAAGGTGGTACGGTTCCAATCCACACTACATCCCAACCGGTCAATCTGATGATAGATGATGTTGCCATATTTTTCCTTCCACTCAAAGGCATATTTTAAGAATTCCTCGCGGGTGAGTGTATTTTTGTCGATGCCCTGATCTTTCAGCATAGCCACCACCTTAGCTTCAGTAGCAATAGAAGCATGATCACTTCCGGGAACCCAGCAGGCATTGAAACCGCTCATCCGCGCCTTGCGCACCAGAATATCCTGAACGGTTTCATTCAGTGTATGTCCCATATGTAACACACCGGTTACGTTTGGCGGAGGAATAACCACCGTAAAGGGTGTTCTGTTATCCGGTGTACTCGAAAAATATCCTTTCTGTTTCCAGCGTGCACTCCAGGCAGTTTCAACGGCTGCCGGTTCAAAGTTTTTACTCAATTCCATAAATATTGTTCCCTTTCTGTTCTTTTGTAGAATCGCAAAAGTACAAAAAGCAAGGTGGATAGGTAGGCTTACATGAATTTTACAAACCACTTTTTATTAAACTAAATTATTTAGTAAATTGCGAACTATTCTTTCCACATGTTTGCAATAGTAGATATAGAAACAACCGGTGGCCCTGCATACAATTGCGGGATTACAGAAGTGGCTATTCTGTTGTACGATGGTGAAAAAGTGGTGGAACGATATGAGCAGTTGATTCATCCTGAACGAAGCATTCCGGCTTTCATCACTTCCTTAACCGGCATTGATGATGACATGGTAGCAAACGCTCCGGTATTTGATGAAGTGGCAGAGCGTATTGCACAACTGCTGAACGGAAATATTTTCGTGGCACACAATGTGAATTTCGATTACACCTATCTACAGTACAAATTAAAAAAAGCAGGATTTAATCTGGAGGTTAAGCGATTGTGTACTGTTCGGCTGGCACGTAAAATTTTTCCGGGCTTTGCTNNCATTCCGGTGTATAACCGGCATCGGGCCGGCGGAGATGCTGAGGCCACTGTTCAGGTATTGGAAGTATTGCTCCAAAACGGAGCGGAAGCGGTGATTGATAAAATGCTGAAGCGCCATTCGGCGGAACACTGGCTGCCCATGCAACTTGATAAAACAGACATTCAGCAACTGCCTGAAGAGCCCGGAGTGTATTATTTTCATGACCGCAGGGGAAAAATCATTTATATCGGAAAGGCCATCAATATCCGCAAGCGGGTAACGTCTCATTTTACCGGTTTCAGTGAAAGCAATAAACGTCAGCATTTTCTGCGGGAGGTATATAAAATTACCTTTCGNNTGGAAAGTATGGAGATAAAAAAATGGTGGCCGGTGCATAATAAAAGTCAGAAGAAACCCCGCTTACAGTATGGACTATACGCCTATGAAGATAATCGGGGGCATACCCGCCTGGTGATACAGAAAAAGCTGAAACACCTGCCGCCCATCCATGTGTTCAATTCGCTGGAAGAGGGTAGGGGATTGCTGAGGCAATTGCAGGACAACCATTCGCTCGATCCTTATTTATGTTTTCTGGAAGATACTCCGCCCGAATCCATGCCACCGGTAAAGGATTACAACAGCAGGGTTCAGCTGGCTATTCAAACGCTGGAAGAAACCCTGCCAACCTATGCCGTAGTTGAAAAGCCCGAACAGGGTGAACGGTATTGTTGCCTGTTGATTGAAAAAGGAGTGTATAAAGGATTAACCATGCTGGAAGGGGAAGTGCCCGAAATGGAAACATTGAAGTGGATGATTGAACCGGGAGAAGACAATGATTTCATCCGCAAGAGCATAGCATCATACGCTTTGCTTTATTCGGAGCGGGTGATAAACTTTAAGGCAGGCTGATCATTATGTTGTAATTTTGTCGACTTATGATGTTTCATTTCAGCGATACAGAAATTTGCACGGAAGAAGAAGTTGCTCTACTTACTGAAACAAACAGCGGCTACAGCCTGGTGGTTTGGAATGATGATGTGAATACGTTTGACTGGGTGATAACCACCCTGATTGAAATTTGCGAACACACGCCCGAACAGGCAGAACAATGTGCCTTGTTGATTCATCTTACAGGAAAATATGCGGTAAAGAACGGCTCGATGGAAGATTTAAAACCCAGATGCAGGGCCATTACCGACAGAAGCATTCAGGCAACCATTGAACCGGTTCGCTGATTTAAAAAAAATCTTTCTTAATTTTTTTTGGTGAAAGATATTTACCCTTATCTTTGCCCTCCCAAAACAAAGGGAGCATAGCTCAGTTGGTTTAGAGCATCTGCCTTACAAGCAGAGGGTCCGCGGTTCGAGCCCGTGTGCTCCCACAGAGAAAGTCCCGGCATCACGCCGGGATTTTTTTATTGATGCCCACCAGTCTACTACTTTTCTAACGTTCCTGCCGTTTCATTCACCTGATAAAAACCTTATATTTATGGAACGTACTCTTAAAACACTTAAGTGAAAAATTATGCAACAAATTGTTTTCATCTTATGTTCAGCCATTGTACTCTCTGCCTGTAATTCCTCTTCAGAAAAATCAGACACTTCGGAAAATACCTCAGAATCCAAAAAGGTTGTTCCTGCGTCCGGTTATTACAGTTTGAACGGCCTTATGGATCAAACGAAAGTATATGTGAACCTGCATATAACGGAGCAGGCTATACGCGGATCTTATACGGATGAGAAAACCGGCAGGCTGGTGCATCTGTTTTCTATACAATACCAGCCGCAAGAAGATTCCATTCTGTTGCTGGCATCTCCCTATCGTGCGGTGCAGGAGATAATTGCCGGAGAGGACACACTGTTACTGGTGTATGATAAACAATCTTTCAAAGGATTTCTGAAAAAATCAGGCGAGTCGGCCGTTCCGGTTGAATGGAATATTATTTCGGATAACAGTGCTTTGGCATTTGAACCCATTTCAATTAAAGACAGTGTAGTGATGCCTGAAGGGCCTGCCGCCTATATCGACATGGAAATATTAGCGCCCCATCCCAGCACACCGGATACCCTGAGCGCCAGGTTGCATCAATGGATTATTGAATTCGGATTGCCGGAGTTAAATACC
>DPFD01000101.1:0-2014 GCA_003534175.1 Chitinophagaceae bacterium | reverse complement strand
CGGCTGCACAAACGTATGTTTCCCATTATTTGAACGACTTTAAAACCAATATACAACGGGCAATTGCTTCTACAGAGATGGATTATAGTCTGCCGGTGTATCAGTACCAGCAACAGCGGGTGATGAATGTGCTGTACAACCGCAACAACCTGCTTGTGCTTTCCAACTATATATTTGATTATTCGGGAGGTGCTCATCCCAATCATGTTACCCGCATACGGTGTTTCGACATACAGCAGGGAAAAGAATTAAAATGGGAAGATGTTTTTAAAGCTAATCCCAATGACATGTCGGCCTTAATGGAGGAGTATTTCAGGCAAATCAGAGGAATAAAACCTAACGAGCCCTTGAAATCAGTGTTGTTTGAGGATAAATTAGTTCCGAATCAGAATTTCTACATCACTCAGGGTGGCATAGGTTTTTGGTATGTTCCTTATGAAATTGNNGCTGCGTATGTGTATGGAGATACGGAAGTCTTTATCCCGTATGCTGCCCTCAAACCATACTTAAAGGAGGATTTTCTTAAAAGACTTGAGTAAAACCCCACCTTGTAACTGGTTTTTTCTGCATTTAAAATTATATATGTTTTATTGCCATTGTGAAATGAAAGGTTTTAATTTGCATTTTTAACCGCTGATATGAGAAAAATCCTGCCCCTGTGCCTTTTTGTGTTGTTTGTGCAGGAGGTGTGGGCCCAAAAAATCAGCGGTACTGTAAAAGATGAAGAGGGGAAATCCCAATCCGGTGTTACCGTTTCTCTTTTTAAGATAACAGACTCGCTCAAAACAGTTAAAATCACTGTAAGCACTACTTCCGGCAAGTACGAATTATATCCGATTGAACCTGGCCGCTATTTTATTGAATTCAGCAAAGTTGGGTTTGCCAAACGTTTAACACCCACCATTAGCGTCACCTCTATGTCAGTAGAAGTTGCCCCCATAAAACTCTCCCGTATGGTGCAACAAATTGACCAGGTAGAAGTGTATGCTACGCGGCCAATCCTAGAAATGAAACCCGACAAAATAGTTTTAAATGTGGAAGGCACCATCAATGAGGTGGGAAATGACGCTTTGGAACTGCTCAGAAAATCGCCGGGTGTATTGCTCGACAAAGATGACAACATCACCCTGAGTGGAAAAAACGGTGTGTTGGTTTATATTGACGGCAGGCAAACACCACTCACCGGAACCGATTTAACCGAATACCTCCGTTCGCTTCAAAGCTCCCAAATAGATGCCATCGAGATTATTACGAATCCTTCTGCCAGATACGATGCAGCCGGTAACGCGGGTATCATCAACATCCGTTTGAAGAAGAATAAATCGTATGGCACCAATGGCAGCGTTCAGGCAGGATGGGGCATGGGGGTGTATCCAAAATATAACGGCGGCATTAGCTTAAACAACCGCAACAAATTTGCGAATGTGTACGGCTCGGCAAATTATTTCAATAATAAGAATTGGCTCCAGCTGCAATTCGACCGCCAAGTGAGTGATACCGTTTTTAACCAATCTTCGGATATTGCTAATCGTAACAGAGGTTTTAATTTTAAAACTGGAGCAGATTTTTTCCTCAGCCCCAACCATACATTCGGAGTGATGGTACATGGTAACACCTCCAATATGGAGATGCAGAACGATAACACTACGGATATCATTTACAAACCGAGCACCCAACTCACCAAAATCCTGAATGCATCTAACAACAGTGACAATAGACGCGATAATTATAATGTAAATTTAAACTATCGTTTTGCAGACTCAACCGGCAAAGAACTCAATGNNGATCAGTATCAGCCCAATGTGTATACTACGCCGGATGGTTTAATTGAACTGAACCGTGTGATTTACGAGATGGATGTAGACAACCGCATTGACCTCGTAGCCGTGAAGGCCGATTATGAGCAAAACATGTGGAATGGGAAGGTAACTACGGGTGGTAAAATAGCTTTTGTAGATTCTGATAACAGCTTTAAACGATATGATGTGCTATCATCCATCACCCGGATAGATAC
>DPFD01000169.1 GCA_003534175.1 Chitinophagaceae bacterium | reverse complement strand
GCGCTTGAGAAAGCTGCTGATCTTTTTAAAGACAATGATTTTATTGTGCTTGCCGGTGGAACAGGACTGTACATCAAGGCATTTTGCGAAGGACTCGATGCCGTTGCACCACCGGATCCCAAACTGAGGGAAAGTTTACAGCAACAGTACGATGCACAGGGGTTTGACTGGTTGAAAAAAACAGTTGAAAGTGCAGACCCGTTATTCGCATTACACGGTGAAATGCAGAATCCGCGCAGGATGTTGCGTGCCCTGGAAGTGATGCATACTACCGGCCATTCCATATTGGAGATGCATGCCGGCACACCCAAACCCCGCCCGTTCAACATTCTGTCTGTTTGTTTAGATATGCCGCGCCCCAAACTGTATCAACGCATCAATCAACGGGTGCTGCAAATGGTAGAAGAAGGGCTGGAAGAAGAAGCACGTGCTCTCTATCCATATAAACATCTCAACGCCCTGCAAACCGTAGGGTACAAGGAGTGGTTTGAATATTTTGAAGGACAGTACACCAGAGAAGAAACGATTGAACGTGTGGCAAAACATACCCGTCACTATGCCAAACGACAGATTACCTGGTTCAAAAAGCAACAGGGAATGCACTTTGTGGAAGCGTCATTCCCTGCCGTCATTCAAACCATCATACAAAAACTCAAAATTTAAATCCTACAGTCGCTACTATTTGTCCGCGTGTATTGCGTAATGTTCCATACGTATTCAACCGGTCTTCCAGTCTGTACGGAAACTGCTGGTCGCGCACGGTGTGGTGCACATAGCCCAAATCAATAAACATTCCGTGGTTGCGATACCCTAACCCGCCGCTGAATTGCATTTGATAGGCTTTTTCGGGGCTGTTTTTGTAAGGGTTTCCATAATACGCAAAGCCAAGGCGGNNTACATTAAATTTCACTTCACCTCCTAATCTGAAATTAAAAGCCCCCTTATACGTTTCTTTCACCACACGGGTAAGTGCTTTGTAATATGCTTTTTCATCTGCTGTTACTTCTTCATTCGTGCTTTTAAAAGAGGTACCGCGATGGTGTACGTATTCGATGTCTGCTGTCACGAACCCTCTTTGTTTGCGTGTATCCTGCACTTCACGGAAAACATAAGAACCACTGATCAATGCTTTCCAGGGTGAAATCTGAAGATACGAGGCACTGCCCCGGGANNCTGGGCCCGTCTAATTCAGTTAATAGTGAGGTATTGCGTTTATCGGTCAGATACAACAGGGTAGGTGTATGAAATGCCAACCCGAGACGGATATAATCTTTAGGCCGATAGATTGCACCCAGTTTTAAGTTAGCACCGGCACCCGTTGTGCTGAAATCATCTTTGTAGGTAAAAGATTGGAAGCCGTTTACAGCCGATGAAGTATCTGTTTCCGTAACCTGAGTTAAACTGTTGAACGATACAATCGGAATGCCAACCGTTCCGCCAAAATACCATTTATTGCCTTTATTGGTAGCCACGGTTGCCGCAAGTTCATAAATACCGCCGCTTGTTTCATAAGAGAAATCCTGCAATACGGCATGGCCCTGATCCAGCAAATTTTCGGGAGCTGCCCGAACCTGATAACTGCCATCAGTCTGGCGGACGGTGTCAATCAGATAAGTGTACAATGCCGGAGCCGCAGTATATGGAATTGGTGAGTTTGATTGCAACACGGCATCGATGGTATATCCACTTTTTGCAAACTCTTCGGCAAACTGCTCGCTGAAGGAACTGTAATTATTGTAGCCTCTGAACCGGTATTGCCTGTTGAAGGAAGCGGTTTGATTCACGGCAAATGCCACACTGGTCAGATTTTTTTTATCTCTGTTGGTGCCAAGCCCCATTACCACGCCAACCGGACTCAGTAACAGGGTGTTGTTTTTGGTGCGGGTAATTGAATCGCGGTAGTTGGTGCGCATTTTCTGATTCAGCAGGTTGAGGCCGAACATCACTTCGCGGGTGTTGTAAAACCCAATACCGGCCGGGTTTACATAGGCGGCAGTAATATCACCGGACAGGGAGCCCATGGCCCCGCCAATCGAATTCACTCTGGCGCTGCCATTTACCGGAAACCAGCTGTAACGGATGGCATCCTCCGGTATCTGTGCAAAAGCCTGAAGAGAAGATATGCTAAGGGCAGTAAGTATAATTTTTTTCATACGGAGAGTTTAGGATAAACGTTCAGCAAACAACAAACAGGTTATGGTCTGGGTGGGCGTACCACCGGTGTTGAACCACCGCCGCCTGAGGGCCTGGAACCACCGGATGACGGGCTATACGTTCGGTTGTTGTTGTAGTCAGAACGATTATCGCTGGGGCGTAATATTCGCCTGGTTTCGCCTCTTTGGTTCGACTGGTTGTAAGTGCGTGTACGGATGGTTGTTACCTTTCCAGTTTTCGGATCACGCGTGGTGAGTGTTTGGGGTGAATAGGTAGAGAGATTGGTTGTTCTGGGTGTGGTATTCTTGGGGTCTCTTACTGTTATACCTGAGTATACCGGATAAGGATAATAGTACGGATTGTAATAATATCCATAATGATAGCCATAACGGTACGGATCGTATCGGTAATCCCAGTTATCGTCGTAACGCCAGCGTGGGTTGCGCGTACCTATGCGGATTTGCCGGTCTTCCCGGGAAATATATTCTTCCTCTACTTTCGATTCCTTTACATCCCGCAGGGGAGAATAATATACATCATCCGGGGTTTGAGTGCTTTTGTAGGCAGAGGTGCAACTTCCCAGAAAAAAGGCACCACCCAGGGCAAGGAGTATAATTTTATTTTTCATGTTAAAGGTTTAAGTCAGGTAATGATTATTTTTGCGGCGAACGCACTGAGTAAAATTGCAAAATATATTTGTTAGATACGCAGTTCACAGGATTTTGCGGTGTTAAATATGTGCTAATTAGAATTTCCTTTTTTTAAAGATTTTCAACAACATTATGAGTAAAGAAATTACAACCAGAGCAGCAGATTATTCGCAATGGTACAACGATTTGGTATTGAAAGGCGGATTGGCGGATTATTCTTCCGTTCGTGGATGTATGGTGATTAAACCCTACGGTTTTCAGTTGTGGGAGAATATGAAATCGGAGTTAGACAGGATGTTTAAAGAAACCGGTCATGTGAATGCCTATTTCCCGCTGTTTATCCCCAAAAGTTTATTTGAAGCAGAAGAAAAGAATGCGGAAGGTTTCGCAAAAGAATGTGCTATCGTAACCCATTACAGATTAAAAAATAACCCCGAGCAGAAAGGCCGTTTGATGGTTGATCCGGAAGCGAAACTGGAAGAGGAGCTGATTGTACGCCCCACCAGTGAAGCCATTATCTGGAACACTTACAAAACATGGATTCAATCTTACCGCGATTTACCCTTACTTATCAATCAGTGGGCAAATGTGGTTCGTTGGGAAATGCGTACCCGCTTGTTTTTGCGTACCGCAGAATTTCTATGGCAGGAAGGGCACACGGCACACGCTACACGCGAAGAAGCGATGGAAGAAACAGTTAAGATGCTGGAAGTATACGCCACATTCGTAGAAGAGTTTATGGCCGTTCCGGTAATCAAAGGCGTGAAAACAGCTAACGAACGTTTTGCCGGTGCAGATGAAACATTTTGTATTGAAGCGATGATGCAGGACGGGAAAGCACTGCAGGCAGGCACATCACATTTTCTCGGCCAGAATTTTGCCAAAGCTTTTGATGTACAGTTTCTCAATAAAGAAAACAAACTAGAATATGTTTGGGCAACCAGCTGGGGTGTATCCACTCGTTTAATCGGTGCATTAATTATGACGCACAGCGATGATCAGGGATTGGTCATGCCTCCTAAAATTGCTCCGCTGCAGGTAGTGATTGTTCCCATCTATAAAGGCGAGGAAAGTAAACCGGTGATTGATGCGAAGGCGCAGTCCCTGGCCAATGAACTCAAACAATCCGGTGTACGTGTGTTGTATGATGATTCAGATCATGCGCGCCCGGGCTGGAAATTTGCCGAGTATGAATTGAAAGGTGTTCCGGTTCGCATTGCCATGGGCTTGAGAGATATTGAACAAAACAACGTGGAGATAGCCCGCAGGGATACGAAGGNNCGAAGGAGAAAAAAGTAGTGTCGATGGACGGCCTGAAGGACTATGTGGTGAACCTGCTGGATGACATCCAACAGCAACTGTTTCATCGTGCCAAAACATTCCGGGATGAGGGCATGACCCGTGCAGACCGCTGGGAGGATTTTTGTGCTGCGCTGGATAAAGGTGGATTTGTATCGGCACACTGGGATGGTACACCGGAAACGGAAGAAAAAATAAAAGAACTCACCAAGGCCACCATCCGCTGCATTCCGTTGAATAACCCTCAGGAAGATGGTGTATGTGTGTTAACCGGAAACCCCAGCAAGCAACGCGTGCTGTTTGCCCGTGCTTATTGATAGATTGCGCGGAAATTTTTCGTCATCCAAATAAATAAACAAAGCGTTGATATCTTTCAACGCCTTTTTTTTGATAAGTAATAAAAGTTTTCCATAATTTGTACAACAAAGCAATCATTATGAGCAATCAACATTTACTTTCAAGTGATTTAAGAATTGACGAAGCCTGTCAGATGCATTTAAAGGAAACGGCCAAGTGGGCAAAATTTCTGGCAATCGTGGGATTTGTAATCACCGGTATCATTGTGTTGGTAGCTCTTTTTGCAGGAGCCATACTGGCTGAAATGCCCGGCAGCGAAGCCGCTGGTGTAGGCGCGGGATTGGTCACTTTTATTTACATCATTATAGCAATCATCTATTTCTTTTTGTCCCTGTATCTCTATCGGTTTGCTGTCAGCATGCAGTCTGCACTAAATACCAGCAATCAGGAAGAGTTGGCTAAATCGTTTATGAACCTCAAACTAATGAACCGGTTGATTGGAATTATTGTGCTGGCTTATATCGGACTGATGGCGTTAGGGTTGCTGATTTCATTTATTGCAATGATGTTCAGGTGATGACGGCTTTTTAATCCTGCGTAGCTAGATAGTTATAATCTTCCATCAGTTTTTCAAGAAATTCCTGTGCAGACATTTTGGTGGAAATATTTAAAACTTCCTGCACCCGCTGAGAAACTTTACCCGCAATTTCATCACCGTATTTGTAAGATTGTTTCAATACACTTTGAATGGTGTTGATATCTCTGTCTGATAATCGCATCACTTCCGGGAATGTTACATGATAATTGGTTGTTTGTACATTCATGAAGATGGTATCGTTGATGTTTAAGGAGGTACGGGCGTTTACAACCACCGTACCGGCTGCAAGATCTCCCAGGCGTTGGTTTTTGTCTGTCATGGCGATGATGATTACCACAAATATCCCGAGCATCAGCGTTACAAATAAATACGCCAGGAGGTTAATGCCTGAATACGCGATATATCCAAAAAGGAAAGGCCATTCAAAAAAGCGGGTAGCCCAGCGGATAAGGTACTGACTCAACTCCGGTTCTCCGCCGTTCATACTGATGACACGGATATGCATTAACCGCTTCCCGATGGTTTGTCCGTGAAAATACATCTCACACATCAACGAATACAATAACATCGGTAACGTAACTACGATGGTATCAAGCCCGGTATGTTGCCCCACGTTGAGCTGCAGGAAATCATACAGGATGAACTTCATTACAAACAGGTAAACCACCAGGATGAAGATATCGATGCCATAAGCCGCCATCCTTTTTTGAATGGGAGCTGTTTCAAACTCAAGGTCGATGTTGAATACCGTTCCGATTTTTATTTCAGCCACATCAC
>DPFD01000259.1:2792-5536 GCA_003534175.1 Chitinophagaceae bacterium | reverse complement strand
CCCAATGAATTATTCATCAGCCATATTGAAGAACAGTTTATTAATTGGGATGATGATGCCGAGATGATGCAGGGACTGGTACTGAATTACCTCAGCAAACCCGGTGTTCAAACATTCTCCAATTTTTTAAGTCCTGAAAAAGCTGTATTTGCCAAAACACTGCTCACCACGGTAATTGAAAAAAGAGAATATACTTTAGGACTGATCAAGCCCCGATTGAAAAACTGGGATGCCGAACGTATTGCCGCGCTCGATTTAATTTTGCTGCAAATGGGCATTTGTGAATTCCTGTATTTTGAAACCATCCCTACGCGCGTTACCATCAATGAATATATTGATCTGGCTAAGGCGTACAGCACAGAGCAAAGCGGACAATTTGTAAACGGATTACTGGACAGCATCCATAAAGACCTGATGGCAGAAAACAAGATTGAGAAAAAAGTTTTTAAAAACAGTACCCTGTAATGTTGCGTTTCATCCCCATCCTTATTGTATTGGCTACAATGTTCAGCGTGGCATCCTGCAATGTGCGTAATAAAGAGAAAACCTCGGTTGAAACCCTGCGTATGCAACAGGCGAAGGACGCAGCCACTATTGAATTAACCACCACTGAATTTGATTTCGGACATATCACAGAAGGAGAAGTGGTGTCGCATGAATTTACATTTAAAAATATCGGCACAACACCGTTAATTATATCCAATGCCACAGCCACCTGTGGATGCACTATTCCTGAAAAGCCGGAAGCGCCCGTAATGCCCGGTGAAANNAGGGTGAAGTTCAACAGCACTGGAAGGCCAGGCAGAACACATAAGGAAGTAACAGTGGTATCAAATGCACAGCCTGAATTTCCCCGACTGGTGATCAAGGGAATGGTTGATGAAAAGGCTGCATCCTGACAAACAGAACAACAACATATATATTCACTCACTCAAAAATAAAATAAGCACAAGATGAATTTTTTACAAGTATTTCTGATGGCACCTGATCCTAGCGGCAAGAGCAGCAGCACCAGTACCTTAATTATGATGGGACTGATGATCCTGGTGTTCTGGTTATTTATGATTCGCCCGCAGGCAAAAAAAGCCAAACAACAAAAGCAGTTTGTAAACAACATGCAGAAAGGCGATAAAGTGGTAACGATTGCAGGTATTCACGGAACCATCAATAAAGTGAATGATGATGGAACCATTTTACTGGAAACCAGCCCGGGCAGTTACATCAAAATTGAAAAATCTGCCGTAAGTTTGGAATGGTCAGCCAACGCTAATAAAGTAACAGAAGACAAAAAATAATTTTTCAGGAGCTGCTCAAACAGCTCCTTTTCATTTCAAACAGCATGTATGCTTCGTATAGGCATCACCGGTGGTATGGGCAGCGGCAAATCAACCGTTGCTAAAATATTTGAAACGCTGGGCGTACCGGTGTACTATGCAGATCAGGCGGCCAAAAAACTGATGCACACCCACCCGGTTTTAAAAGAACAGATTATCGGTTTGTTCGGGCCACAGGCTTATGCCGATGGAGTGCTGCAAAAAAAGGTAATTGCCGATGCCATGTTCAATGATCCTGAAAAGGTGAAGGCCATGAACCGCCTCGTACACCCCATTACCATTCAGGATGCTGAACAATGGATGGCACAACAGCGCTGTGCTTATGCCCTGAAGGAAGCGGCGCTGATTTTTGAAAGCGGATCTGAAAAACAACTGGATGCAGTGATTGGTGTTTCATCGCCCCTGCCCCTGCGCCTCCAGCGTATTCAACAGCGTGATGGTTTGTGAACAGACGAAATCATGAACCGCATGAAACACCAGATGGATGAAACAGAAAAAATGAATCGTTGTGATTATATTATTTATAATGATGAACAGCAACTGTTGATACCACAGGTACTTCACTTACACGAACAATTACTGCAACGTGCTGCCCGGCAAGGGCAACCGCTTACATCCAACCCATCATAGTAACAGGGAATTATTTTAAATCAGCGAGGGCCTTGCGGATTTTGCTGAATCCTTTTTCCAGATTTTCCATGCTATTGGCAAAAGACATGCGGATGCAGTCTGGCTCACCAAATGCTCTGCCGGTTACTGTGCTTACATGCGCGGTGTTCAACAGGTACATGCACAAATCATCGGCGTTCTGAATCACATCGCCCTCCGGTGTTTTTTTACCGAAATAGCTTTTTACTACAGGGAAAACATAAAATGCTGCTGGTGGCGTATCAATTTCCAGTCCGGGTATTTCTTGCAGCCACTGTATCACTTTATCCCGGCGGGTGCGGAATGCTTTCACCATTTCATGCGTGGGTTGAAGATCACCCAGCAGGGCTGCGATGGCCGCGCGTTGTGCAATGGCGTTGGTGCCGCTGGTAAACTGTCCCTGAATTTTTTCACAGGCTTTGACAATGTCGGGTGAAGCGGCCAGATATCCTAACCTCCATCCGGTCATGGCAAAACCTTTACTCAATCCGTTTATAATAATCACGCGGTCTTTCACTGATTCAAACTGCGCGATAGATTGATGTGCCCCCGAGTAATTGATGTGCTCATAAATTTCATCACTCATGATATATACCTGAGGGTGTTTTTCAAACACCTTTACCAACCCCGCCAGTTCTTCCTTCGTATACAGGGCTCCGGTAGGGTTTGAAGGGGAAGAGAACATAAACAATTTGGTATTGGACCTGATGGCCGCCTCCAGTTGTTCCGGGGTTATTTTAAATCCGCTTTGTTGGGTGGTTC
>DPFD01000259.1:0-2734 GCA_003534175.1 Chitinophagaceae bacterium | reverse complement strand
TTCAATCAAACTCAGCACGAGGTTGGCAATACTATGTTTGGCTCCTGTACTCACGATAATCTGTTCAGGAGTATAATGCAATCCATTGTCGCGCTCCAGTTTGGTACAGATGGCTTTACGCAAATCGAGGAATCCGGCAACGGGGGTATAATGACTGTAATTTTCGTCGATGGCCTGTTTAGCGGCTTCCTTGATATGATCCGGAGTATTAAAATCGGGTTCGCCGAGGCTGAGGTCAGAAACATCAATCCCACTTTCCCGCAAGGTTCTGCCGAGTTTGGCCATTTTAAGGGTTTCGGGTTCATTAAAGCGGGAGAGCAGTGAAGATAATGCCATGATCGTCATTTTGTTAAGCCGCAAAAATAAGGTTTGTAACAATAAGAAGCGCTATGTATGAGTGTCTGACATACCCGGATGGGCGAAATGTGCCCCAAACGGAAGTGAAATATCTTTTCAGGGTGGTAAAATCAGCCGACTCTCCCAAACCGAAGTGGCCATATAATAGCATTATCTGTTGAAAATCAAATAATAAATACGTTATTTAACAATATGTATTTCCCCTTATCTTTGCACACTGCTTAAAAAAAATTGACAACGGAAGAAAAAGTTCATTTATGAAGTTTAAAGGTTTAGTTTGGTTTTTTACCATCGCATTAACCCTCATCTCTCTATGGGAACTCTCCTACACCTGGGTGGTAAGAAACTATGAAGGACAAGTAAAAGCGAAAGCTGAAAGAATTGTAAAAAGTCAGGATGCCAACCTTACACCCGACGAGCGCTCTGCGCTGCTGAATAATACCATCGACAGGATATTAGACAGTACCCGCGATAAAGAAATTTATCCGCTGTTGGGAACCACCTATCAGAAGTGTAAAGAAAACGAGCTCAACCTCGGATTGGACCTGCAGGGTGGTATTAGTGTAACCATGGACGTTAGTCTGGAAGGTTTGCTAAAATCCCTGAGCAATAATTCCTCTGACCCTCAGCTGCAAAAGGCCATTGCTACTGCAACGGCACAGAAGCTCAACAGTGATCAGAACTACATTGATCTGTTTGCCAAAGCCTACACCGAAGCGAATGGTGCCGGTAAAATGGCCGCACTGTTTTCAGGCCCGGGCAAGGAAGTGAAAATCGGTGATTCAGATGCTCAGGTCATCAGCAAACTGAAAACGGTTGCTAACGGTGCCATCAAACAAACGTATCAGATCTTAACCAAGCGGATCGACAAATTTGGTGTGGCTCAACCCAATATCAACCTCGATGAAAATAAAGGCGTAATCAATGTGGAACTCGCGGGCATCAAAGACCCCGAGCGCGTTCGTAAATTCCTGCAATCTTCAGCGAACCTGCAGTTCTGGGAAGTGTACCGCATAGACGAAATTGCCCAGTCGCTTACCAACGCAGATAAAAATTTGCAGAACTATCTGAACGGTATTGCGGTTGGTGATACCAGCACTGTGCTGGATTCTGTGAAAGCAGCTCAAAATCAAAATCCATTCCTGCGCATCATCAACCCGATTGATGTTCAGCGGGATGCGCAGGGCAACCCTTTTTATGTAGCTGAAATCGGAAACGTAGCCAAATCTGATACCGGTCGTTTTTATGATTATATGCGCAATGATGTAGTACGCACTGCTTTCCCGGCCAACCTTAAATTTTTGTTTGGTGTTGAAACCAAGGGTAATGGCGGAGTGAACTACTTCCCACTCTACGCTATTAAAACCATTCCTGGATCTGAAAAAGCTCCTCTGGAAGGAGATGGTGTGGAAGAAGCCCGTCAGGATTTTGATGAGCGCGGACGCCCGGCTATTAAAATGTTGATGACCAGCATTGGCTCAAAAACATGGGCACGTTTAACTGCAAAGAATGTAAACCGCCCCATTGCCATTGCACTGGATGATGTGGTATACAGTGCTCCCAATGTGAACGGACCTATTGAAGGAGGTAACTCTGAAATATCCGGAAACTTCACTATTGAACAAGCTCAGGATTTAGCCAATATTTTAAAATCCGGTAAATTAGATGCCCCTGCAAAAATTGTGGCTGAACAAGTGGTAGGTCCTACCCTCGGTGCTGAAGCCGTAAAAGGAGGGGCCATGTCGTTCTTCGTTGCCTTCCTCGTGATATTCCTGTTGATGCTGGTATACTACAACAATGCAGGATGGATTGCCAATGTGGCCCTCATCTTAAACCTGTTGTTTACCATCGGTATCCTTGCAGCATTTGGCGCTACCCTTACTGCAGCAGGTATTGCCGGATTGGTACTCACCATTGGTATGGCGGTAGATACCAACGTAATTATTTTTGAAAGGATTAAAGATGAACTGGCTAAAGGGAAATCGTATCAGCAATCGGTTACCGATGGCTACAGCCGTTCATTGGCTCCGGTGCTGGATGCCCACATCACTTCACTCATCACCGCGTTCATATTATTATACTTTGGATTAGGACCTGTATTAGGATTTGCTACCACTCAGATTGTGGGTTTGTTACTGTCTATGTTCTGCGGTATCCTGGTTTCAAGATTGATTACCGATATTTATACCAATAAGAACAGACACTTTAATTATTACACCAAGTTTTCTCAAAACTTCCTGAAAAATACCAATTTCAAATTCGTAGAAAAAAGGAAGATCGCCTATGTGGCTTCATTTATTGTACTGGCATTAGGACTTGCAGCATTCTTCAACGGATTCCATCAGGGCGTAGAGTTTAAGGGAGGCCGAAGCTATAC
>DPFD01000269.1 GCA_003534175.1 Chitinophagaceae bacterium | reverse complement strand
TCCTTTGCTATCTGCACCGGGAAATGATGACTTACTTTTCATCGCCTTGATTTCAGTCAGCACAAAATCTTCAATCTCATCAAAAAGATTGCGTTGTGGCTTTTCAAATTCGTGCAGCGTTTCAAATTTATTGGTAAGGTGCAATGCGAGATTATATAATTCTTCCGTAGCAGATTTATCACTGATGTTGGTAATGGTTTCCGGTTGCTTACTTTCTTCCAGTCCGCGCAAATAACACAACACCTCTACCACTTCAAAATGGGTGCGCTGCCATGAAGCAAAACCATTCGGGAAATCTGGAAAGTCCGTCATCTTAGTAAATTTGTTATTTGCAATATAATGAAAACTTCATTTGAAAATAGTCTGATAATTCAGATGTGTTCACCTGTCGTATATCACCCTCATAGCCCGGATGAAACAGCCTATTCACTTTTCGGGAACTAAACAAACTCACCTCACTTCATTTATGTTAATAAATTATAATAAGTACGTGCTAATGGTGTTAAAATAGTAGTATTTATTCCTTTAGCCACCGGAACAACCGACCGGATGGCCGAGTGCTGAGTAGCAATGTATTATTTTGCCAGTGCGTTCCCTGCGTCCACTAAGGGCCTGTTGTCCAATGAAGAGTAGTCTTATCACACTATGGGGCAAAACCCGGTTACTGAAGAGCCTTACTGTTGTAAATACGCCCGGACGCTTATTTTACGTTATAGTGGCAGTGATTATTCTACGGTGTCTAAAAAAATGATTCCATTATGAAAATGCAGCTATTCATTACAGTTATCTTATTCTTTACAGGTGTGTGTGCATCCAGTGCGCAGGATCTGGTAGCCTTTCGCCAGAGCGATGGTAAATGGGGATACAAAAACTCCAAAGAACAGGTGGTTTTGAAAGCCACTTATCAATACGCAGGACCGTTTGAAGAGGGTATTGCAGCCATCAGGCAGAACGGACTGTATGGATATATCAATTCAAAAGGAAAGCCTGTAACACCAATAAAATATAATCAGGCCTCCTTCTTCGGCAAACAACGATTAGCGGCAGTTTCCGTGAATGGCCAATATGGATTCATTGACCGGAACGGCAAAGAAGTTATACCACTGCAGTATGATCTGGTGTTGAACTTTAAAGAGGGACTTGCCTGGGTGAAGAAGAATAAAAAGTATGGCGCTATTGATGAATCAGGGAAAACCGTCATTCCCTTTGAATATGACCACGCCTTTGCTTTTGAAAACGGCATAGCCAAAGTTAAAAAAGAAGGTAAAGACTTTCAGATAGACCCTTCAGGAAAGATTCTCGGAGAAATAAAACCTGCTGCAGGTGTAACCAAACAAAACGAATCTAAATCACCTCCGTCTACCCCCACTACAACCTTCAGAGAAAACGGAAAAACCGGTTTAAAAGATGCAAACGGAAAGGTTCTCATAAAACCTGAATACGATATCATCATGAAGGAACAAAATGGATATATCATAGTGGTGAAGGACAAGAAATATGGTGCTTATAATCTCAAAGGAGAAAAAGTTTTACCCAACCAGTATGAAAGTTTGTTCACTACCAGTAACCCTAACCAGTTCTCTGCGAAAATTAACGGACAATTTTCTTACATCAATACCAAAGGAGAAGTGATAAAAAGCTTTTCATCCAATCAAACGAACCAAACATCCACATTGGCCAATAATTCACCTACAGCCAAAACTCAAAACCCCACACAGGTTCAATCAAACCCTACACCTGCTTTTTCCTCTCCATCAGACAGAAACAACACCGGAGAGGCAGAATTCACCAAAGGAGCTCAGGCGTATAAACAAAAGAATTATCCTGAAGCATTAAACTGGTTCCAAAAAGCAGCCGCCAAGGGATATACTAAAGCGTATTCCATTCTCGGACTTATGTATCATCAGGGCGATGGGGTTGTCAAAAACCCAACGATTTCATTTAAATGGTATATGCAGGCGGCAGAAAAAGGCTACCTGGAGGCTATGCATAACATTGGTGTTTTTTACATCAATGGACAGGGCGTGAAAACGAATTATGTAGAAGCCAGAAAATGGTTAAAAGCATCGGCTAAAGCCGGGTACAAACTTCGNNTACAAACTATCTCCTGAAATACTGTGGGAACTGGACAGAAAAGTAATTGCGTTGAATATGCTCAACCCATATCAGTTAAGCGATTGGGAATCCTCCAAGGGGAAAGTAGGATTTATAGACCCCGATACCGACGAAATTCTTATTCCTGCTAAGTATGATTACGGTGGTATGTTTTCATCGGTTGAAGAGCTGGCTCCTGCCAAGTTGAATGGTAAATGGGGATTCATTGATTGGAGCGATAAAACAATCATTCCCTTCCAGTTTGAAGATGCGAGCCCGTTTTCATTTTATGAAGGCTTGGCAGCAGTAAAAAAGAATGGTAAATGGGGATTTATTGATAAGACCGGCAAACCACTGATCCCATTTGAATATGACAGTGTAGCATTAGGTTGTTTTGTGAACGGGTATGCGAAAATGTTTAAAAACGGACAACCGCACTTTATTCCCAACCCGCTGGGCGATGCTGCTACTGTTACAACCACCAATCAACCTGCACCAAACAAAGCGCCTCAAACTCCAGCCAAAACCGATAAAGGCGATGCAGAATTTAATAAAGGCCTGGCGGCAGATAAAGCAAAAAATTACACCGAAGCCATGAAATGGTACAGACAGGCCGCTGATAAAGGCAGTACAGGTGCTTTACACAATATCGGTTCGTTGTATTACAATGGTCTGGGAGTACCGCAGAACCTAAAAGAAGCTTTTAACTGGTATAAAAAAGGTGCTGATTTAGGATCTACCATCACGATGCACAGTGTGGCTGTGATGTATGCTAACGGTATCGGCACCACGCAGAATTATTCCGAAGCCAGAAAATGGTATTTGAAAGCAGCTGAAAAAAGTCACGCGGAGTCCATGCACAACCTGAGTGTGATGTATTACCACGGACAGGGCGTTCCTATTGAATACAATGAAGCTTATCATTGGGCCCAAAAAGCCGCCGCATTAGGCTATGAAGCTTCCATGCATAATTTGGGCGTGATGTATGAATTAGGAAAGGGCGTTCCAAAAAATTTACAGGAAGCCAGAAAATGGTATCAACAGGCAGCCGATAAAGGTCATAATGCTTCCATTGTGACATTGGACAAACTCAATAAACCCGCTACTCAACCGGTAGCTACTGCTCCCAAAAAACAATATCAAAAAAGCGGGATCCTCAAAGAAGGAAGAAAAAAAGTGCTGTATGGCTATAAATGGGGATTTGTTGACGCCTCCGGCGTTGAAGTTATCCCTGCGAAGTACGACGATGTACAGGATTTCAATGAAGGCCTTGCCGGTGTTTCCATTGGTAAAAAATGGGGTGTTATCGACTGGAATGGGAAAGAAATAATACCTCCCAACAAGTACGATTATATCGGAAAATTTGTAAACGGTTATGCCAGCATGCGCATCGGATCTGGCAGTACAGCAAAGTGGGGAATTATTAATAAAAAGGGTGAGGAAACAGCCGCTTCAAAATATGAACTCGTGGGAGAGTTTCATAAGGGTAGAGCCCTTGTGTTCTCCAAATTAAAATATGGATTCATCGATGAATCCGGCAAAGAGATTATTCCGTTGCAATACGATTTTGTACGAGACTTTACCGATACCGACCCAAGGGCCAGGGTGTGGTTAAATAACAAAGTGGGATTTATTGACCTGTCAGGTAAAGTAGTGGTGCCGATTGAATATGAAAGCGCCACCTATTTTTTAGCCGGTGAGGCCGAAGTAACAAAAGATGGCCGGAAATTTAAAATTGATAAAAACGGCAAAGAGATTAAATAAACTGTACTGTTGGAATTGATAATTCTGAATGGTTATTGTTGAGGGGTATGGATGTTAATAGCCATCAAAACAATGGCAATACATTTCCGTGTAAGCCGGATGCATTATTCTCTCCTCCACACCCTAAAGTCTGACATTATGATACTTTTATTGAACGAACCCTCCGGATAATCATTCCTGTTTGCGGTTGTCAGTCCTGCACCTTTTTCATTTCTTTCCATTGTTGATCCTGTAACACAGAGGCTGGATTGAAATTCGGATCATCGGTTAGAATATAGGAGCTGCCATTGTTACGGCTCCAGGCATGTTGATATCCGGCTCCCAGCTCTACCTTACCGGTTTCATCCCGGTAGTGTTCCACTTCACGTATGGTTTTTATAAATTGCGAATGCATCCGGTCGTTTTGTTGCTGACTGGCCTCCCAGTTCCTGAGTTGGTTGTCCATCTCCTGCAGTCGTTGATTCCCCTGAGCTATGGCACGATTTCCTATCTCACGGGTTTGTGCATCCATAGCCCTCAGTTTCCCAATGTGTATTTGTTGCTTGTTCTCCCGTACTGCTTTCCAGAACTGATCTACCGGTTCTTTCCACGCCGGGTTAGATCGGTAACTGCTCATCATGACCGTCAGTATTTTTTCCGCTGACTGCTCCTCGCCTGCCGGATATTTCATCACCACCCGTTGCAAGGCCTNNCCCGCCGGTGTACATATTGGGGATAGTTACCTGTGATATATTTACGAGCAGCATCACCAAACCTTCCTTTCCATTGTTCCATAACACCCGCGCATAGACGCCCGAAGGCTGAAACTGCACATCAGAGGCGCCATAACGCATCAATTCCATTCGTGCCTTTTGATTGGATTCCTGAACCATATTCGTTACTTCCTGTATTGGCTTCA
>DPFD01000253.1:1329-6645 GCA_003534175.1 Chitinophagaceae bacterium | reverse complement strand
ACTGCACAGTGAACATCCGAACGTGCGTGGTATTATAGTAGGGGATGGCATATTGAAGGAAGAGATTATGCAGCACCTGCGCGATTCGGGAGTGGAACCGTTTATATCCATGCCCGGCCTGCAAACAGAGGTAAAGCCCTGGTTTTCGGCAATGGATATCTTTATGATGAGTTCAGTTTTTGAGGGATTACCCATTGCGCTTTTGGAATCCATGAGCATGGAATGTGCGGTAGTAAG
Source organism: Chitinophagaceae bacterium (assembly GCA_003534175.1). GTDB lineage: Bacteria > Bacteroidota > Bacteroidia > Chitinophagales > Chitinophagaceae > Ferruginibacter. The sequence continues at coordinate 6,408 of DPFD01000253.1, read as the reverse complement.
TACCGATGCCGGCGGAGTAAAGGAAGTGATCAGGAACGGTGAGGATGGTTTTTTAGTTCCGGTGGAGGCATGGGAAGAGTTGCATGAACCGATCAGCCGGTTGGTAACCAACCGTTCGCTGATGCAGGAGTATGGCACCAGAGCACGGACACGCATAAACGAAGCGTTTAGCCTGAAGGCTATGGTGGATCAGACAGAAGATTTATACCATTCAATTTTGAAACAACCTTAAATGGATATTCAACAGGCACAGGCTAAAGATTTACCGGCCATCATTGATTTGCTCAAACTGAGTTTGGGTGAATCCCTGATTCCCAAATCGGAAGCGTATTTCCTATGGAAACATGAGCAAAATCCATTCGGACGTTCGCCCATGTATTTGGCGAGAGAAGGTGAGGAGTTGATAGGCTTGCGTACGTTCATGCGATGGAAATGGACGATGGGCCACAGAAGTGTCGCTGCCGTTCGCGCGGTGGATACGGCCACTCATCCGGCCCACCAGGGAAAAGGTATTTTTAAAAAACTCACCCTGCATGCGGTGGAAGCATGCAAACAGGAAGGTGATGGAATTGTATTCAATTCACCCAACCATCAGAGCAGACCCGGATATTTGAAAATGGGATGGCAGGAAGTGGGGCGGATGCCGTTGTGGCTCGCTCCGGGAAGTATTTTTCCGGCACGTTACGGCGACGCGTATGCGCAGATAGTGTACGATCGGTTTTCTATTTCAAAAGCGCTGGAGAAGTATCAGGCGAACCATGTGTTCCCGGTTTCTGAATCATACTTTCAAACACCCCTGAGTGTGCAGTATCTGAAATGGAGGTATGCTGATTGTCCGATTGTGCAGTATGGCGCCGTGCTTGAGCCCGGAAGATTTGGAATCGTGTTTCGTATGAAGCCCCTCAAAAGATTTATTGAGATGCGCATTTGCGATGTTTGGTGCGAACAGCCCGGGGCTCTACCTGAACTGAAGAAAGCGCTCAGTGCCATAAAAAGTGCAATAAGGCCATTGATGGTATCATGTGCGCCTACCAGCAATGTGCAAAGTAAAATTGGAATGTGGGGTCCTTTCCGTAAAGGGCCAATCACTACTATACGCTCGCTGGCATTAACCGATGTAACACCCTTTGAAGATTTTAATGCATGGCAGCCTTCCATAGGTGCTATGGAACTTTTTTAACATGGATGTAGTTGTAACTTTCATATTGATCCTGTTGCTGAACACTTACGTGATCAAAGTGGCCTGTGTGAAATATAAAGTACACTCAGAAAGTTATCTGTGGGTTTTGTTCGGCGTACATGTATTGTTATCGCTGGTGTATTTGTTGATGGCCCTCAATACCGCCAGTGATTCCATTGCGTATTATAATGATTCATCCCGGGAAAGCAACTGGTTTAGCCTGTGGGGAACATCCACACCCTTTATAGAATTCCTCGCCTGGCCTTTTACATACCTATTGAATCTTTCCTACATATCAACCATGATGATTTTTTCATGGTTCGGTTACCTGGGGGTGATGTACTTCTGTATTGCCGCAAAGGAAAATGCTCCCTTGCCCGCAGTATGGCAAAAATATTCAGTGGTAGAACTTGTTTTTTTACTACCCAACCTGCATTACTGGTCGTCATCACTGGGTAAGGGCAGTGTGATATTATTTGGACTGGCATTGCTCACATTCGGACTCAGTCGGTTCAATCGCCGATACTTCGTACTGGCCTTTGGGGCATTCCTGGTGTTCATGGTACGTCCGCACATACTCTTTACCGTTATCATCAGCGTAATGCTTTCATTGCTGATATCCGGTACGGCTTTGAAAGCATATGTAAAATGGATTGTATTTGCCGTTGCCGCGGTGGTGTTTTTCTTCATCAGTGATGATGTGGCAAAGTTTACTGAAGTGGAGAATTTTAATGTGCTGGATTCGGAGTTTCTTGCCAATCGGGCTGCAGAACTGAGTAAATCATCTTCAGGGGTAAATCTTCAGAATTACGGTTTGCTGATGAAGATGTTTACGTTTTGGTTCAGGCCGTTGTTTATCGACGGACAGGGATTGATGGGTATTATTGTGTCTTTTGAAAACCTGGTTTACCTGTTCATGTTTGTAGCCTTGCTGCGGTTTGGGTTCACCAACTGGAAACACTGGAACGGCTGGTTTAAAATTTGTTTTTTCATTTTCCTGTTTGCCTCGGTGGCGCTGGCACAGGTTACAGGAAATCTGGGAATTGCCATACGGCAGAAGGCGCAAATCATGCCATTCTTCTTTATTTTGTATTTCAAAGCGCTGACGTATAAACATTCAACCACATTATTCCAACGTAAAAAATCGCTGAACTGGTCATGAGTACACATCCGGGCACCTTTTGTATTTCGCTCGACTTTGAGTTGCACTGGGGCTGTTTTGAAAGAATGACGTTGAATGAAGCAGAGCAAACCTACTTCATGAATACCCGGGAGTTGATTCCTGTTAAGCTCGATTTGTTCCGTGCGTACGATACCCATGTAACCTGGGCTGTTGTAGGGATGTTGTATCATCACAACGTGGAGGAATGGAATCGTTCCTTACCCACTCACATTCCAACGTTTAAAAATCCGAAAGTCAGTGCCTATGAATGGATTAAACAATATGGTTTCCTGAATGAAACCGATCCCTGCCATTTTGCGCCGGATCTCATCCAGAAAATTAAAGCAACACCGCATCAGGAAATTGCTACGCATACGTACGCACATTCNNTATTTTTGTTTGGAAGAGGGGCAAACCCGTGAACAGTTTCGGGAAGATCTGGAGATGGCGGTTCGCATCGCCCGCCAGGATGGCTCCGAAATACATTCGCTGGTATTCCCCAGAAACCAGTTCAATCCGGAATATTTATCTGTTTGTAAAGACGTAGGTATTTCAGCCGTGCGCTCCAGCCCTAACATCTGGTACTGGAAGTATGCCACAGGCTCAACGTTCAAGGAAAAATTTTTTCGGGCAGGCGACGCATACATTAAAATGCAGCCCATCAAGCCGGTTAAGTTAGAGGATATTGACATCCATACCGATATGCCTTTGTTATTGCCCTCCACCCGTTTGTACCGGGCATGGCAACCGAAATACAAGGTTCAGAATTTCTTTAAATTGAGGCGCATCCTGAATGAAATGACTGAAGCCGCCCGCAAAGGATATTATTATCATCTCTGGTGGCACCCTCATAACTTCGGATACCACCCGCACCAGTGCCTGGAAGAACTGGAGCAGATTTTACAGCATTATCAAAAGCTCAGCAAACTGTATGGTTTTAAAAGTATGACCATGCATGAGATTACACAATACCTTAGAAACGAATGATGAACAAACATCCGCATAAACTGGTGAGGATAACCACCATACCGGCATCGATGCAGGTGTTGTTGCGCGGACAACTGCGTTTCATGCAATCAAAAGGGTTTGAAGTGCATGCCGTTTCCGCTGATGGTAAAGAAGTGGAAGCATTGAAAATACAGGAAGGAGTTACGCATACCATTGTGCCGTTTACCAGAGTAATTAGTCCGCTGCAGGACTTAAAATGCCTCATCCGGCTCACACGTTACCTGCGCAAAATAAAACCGCAGATTGTTCATACGCATACGCCGAAGGCCGGACTGATAGGTATGTGGGCAGCTCTGCTGGCAGGCGTTCCCGTTAGGTTGCATACCATTGCCGGGTTACCCTGGATGGAAACCAGTGGTGCCATGCGGTGGCTGCTGAAAAATATTGAGCGTATAACAGCATGGCCTGCCACCCGCGTGTATCCCAATTCACATAAACAACTTGAATACCTCAGGCAAAACCACATTGCCGGAAAAAAGTTTAAGGTGCTGGGCAATGGCTCGAGTAACGGTATTGATACCCGGGCATTTTCAAAGAATGAGGAACAACGTACCCTTGCCCAACAGTTACGCATAAACGAAAATGTACAGCCGGGAGCGTGGGTCTGGATTTTTATAGGTCGTATAGTGAAAGATAAAGGCATGGAAGAACTCCTGCAGGCCTGGAAGAAAATACACGCAGCGTATCAGGAAGACCGCCTATGGCTGCTGGGCCTGGAAGAGCGTGCACTCGATCCGTTGTCTGAAACCGCCCTCGCCGAAATGGAATCGAATCCATCAGTGAAGAGATGGGGTTTTGTGCAGGATGTACGGCCGTACCTCGCCGCTTCAGAGGTATTGGTATTTCCCAGTTACCGCGAAGGGTTTCCTAATGTGCCCATGCAGGCAGGTGCCATGGAATGCGCGCTGATACTGTCTGATATCAACGGCTGCAACGAAATTGTGGAGCATAACGTTTCAGGCATGCTGGTGCCTCCTAAAAATGAACCCGCGCTGTATGAAGCCATGAAAGATATCAGGCTTCATCCGTTAAAACGTGATACCCTGGCATCAGCCGCACGAAAACGCATAGCCGAAGGTTTTGATCAGCAGCAACTGTGGAATAAACTGCTGGATGAATACAGTGAATGCCTGAAAGCGAAAAATATATAAGATGTATCAGCATATAGTAAAACCTTTTTTCGACCGAATGGCTGCATTGCTGGCATTGTTGGTTTTTCTGCCGGTGATGCTGTTGGTGATGCTGTTGCTGAAACTAACCGGGCATGACGCTGTTTTCTTCACCCAGCCCCGCATCGGAAAAGACAACCGTCCGTTTCGGGTGCTGAAGTTTAAAACCATGACCGATAAAAAAGATGCCGGGGGAAACCTGCTGCCGGATGCAGACCGGCTAACTGCTTTCGGGAAATTTTTGCGGGCATCGAGTTTAGATGAATTGCCTCAGCTGCTGAATGTGCTAAAAGGCGATATGAGCCTGGTAGGGCCAAGGCCCTTGCTGCCGCAATATCTGCCCCTGTACAGTGAAACTCAACTCAAAAGGCACAGGGTGAAACCGGGCATCACCGGATGGGCTCAGGTAAACGGTCGCAATGCCATCAGCTGGACAAAAAAATTTGAGCTGGATGTATGGTATGTAGATCATCAGCGTTTCGGACTCGATTTAAAAATCTTATTTTTAACCATTCGGAAAATTGTGGCTGCCAGTGATATTAATCAGTCGGGGCAGGCAA
>DPFD01000253.1:805-1309 GCA_003534175.1 Chitinophagaceae bacterium | reverse complement strand
AATATTGCCATTTTCGGAGCCGGTGGATTTGGCCGGGAAGTAAAAATGCTCATTGATCACATCAACGCAGCATCCCACCAATGGAATTTCATCGGATATTTTGATGACGACTTTTCCAAAGCTGTACTAATTGATGAGCAATTTCGCCTTGGAGGAACAGAGGCACTGAACGCCTACCATGAAAAACTGTATCTCGTGCTGGCAATTGGCAATCCGATGGTGAAACGTAAAATTCTGCATAAGATTCATAACCGTCATGTGCACTACCCGGTGCTCATCCATCCCAATGTGGTCATGGGTAGTTCCAATGTTACCATTGAAGACGGCAGCATCATTTGTGCAGGAACCATCCTCACCGTTGATATTAAAATTGGTAAACATGTGATTCTGAATTTAGCCTGCACGGTGGGGCACGATACTGTAATCCATGATTACTGTTCCTTTATGCCTGCTGTCAATATTTCTGGTGAAGTAACCATTGAAGAGGCGGTGTATGTGGGAACC
>DPFD01000253.1:0-773 GCA_003534175.1 Chitinophagaceae bacterium | reverse complement strand
CCGGGGCCGTAGTATCCAAATCCCTCCCGCCACAATGTACAGCCGTAGGCGTTCCCGCAAAACCTATCCGCTTTCACAGCAGTTAACTAATTATTATATTAGAAGATTTATCATCAAAACATTGTTAAAATTCAATGTTTTGCGTAGCTTCGCCCCTTATTACCCCCTGTCTGCCTGTCTGGCTTTTACCAATAAGCAAGTGGGCGACCTGAAAAACAAACATTTGTGTCTAGAGTCTGGTTGTCATCTCCGCACATGGGAGAAAATGAAAGGTTGTACGTAGAAGAAGCATTCAAAACCAATTGGGTAGCGCCTTTGGGTCCCAATGTGGATGCATTTGAGAAGCAACTTGCCGATAGACTCAGCGTGAAAAGTGTTCTTTCATTGAGTTCAGGTACAGCAGCCTTGCATCTGGCGTTGTTTATTCTCGGGGTAAAACATGGGGATTCGGTGATATGCCAAAGCTTCACTTTTGGGGCTTCAGCTTTTCCGATACAGTATCTTGGAGCCGAACCCATATTTGTTGACAGTGAAGCAGAGACCTGGAACATGGATCCCGTATTGCTGGAAAAAGCTATTCAGGATGTCATCGCTAAAGGAAAAAAAACGTCAGCAATCATTGTGGTACACCTCTATGGCGTACCGGCAAAAATGAATGAAATACTAGCTATAGCTAACCGTTACCAGATCCCTGTAGTGGAAGATGCCGCGGAAGCTTTGGGTAGTACGTATCATAACAAACCCTGTGGCAGCCTTGGTACTTTTGGTATTTT
>DPFD01000125.1 GCA_003534175.1 Chitinophagaceae bacterium | reverse complement strand
TCGAGCAGTTGTTTTTTGGTGAGTATGGTATTGTCGAAGTACAGGGTGTTGGGGGAGATGAATCCGTTTTCAATGGCGTAGGGGAGTTGTTGCATGGGGATCACCTCCACTTTATCCTTTATAAAAAAGGCCAGTTTGGTGCGGTCGAACAGGTCGGTTTTAAAAGTTNNCATTGTACGGAGCTGTCGGTGCTGCAGCCACTCACTCCGGTAGCGGTTTCATCGGCCATGAGAATCAGAAATCTTCCAAAGAACAAATTGGCGTATCCTTCCACCGGGGTACCATGACTGTTCCAATTGCTGATGAATGCGTTGATCATGGTTTCCAGCTTCAGTGCTTCACTGATGAGGATGAGGTTGCTGCTCTGATAAATCCACACGCGAGATGAGTCGTGAAAATCTTCCGGAATATGTTCTTTGATGTCGAGATGCATGATGAAAGGTTACTCGTTCGGCAGGGTTTTAATGGATTTACCTGCTGCGCCCTTATCGAGATTCATAACGGGTACCAGGCCATTGCTGGGGATATAAATGATCTGAGGTAAACTGCCTTTGTCGGCCAGTTTTTCAAGTGTACGGATGAACAAGTATTGATTGTACGTTTCACTCAATGTGTTGTTCTCCACTTTCATAGCTTCGGCCATACCACGGGCTCTTTCCACTTCGGCCTGGGCATTGAGTTTCTCTGCTTCCAGTCGTGCTTTGGCTTCTTCCACCAATATCTTCCTGTTCTGTTCAGCCTTTGCCATTTCAGCTTTTCCGGCCATTTCCTGTTGCCAAACATTGTATTTCGGTAACCCGAACATAAGTGCGAGAATCAGTACGATTCCGAAAAGCACGAGCGCTACTATATACCTTGTAAATTTCATGGGGCAAAGTTACAAAAAAAGCCAACATACGGGATGTTGGCTGATATACATGGGGGTTAGTAAGTCTTATTCCACTATAAAAGTACCCTGCATTGCGGCCCAGTGACCCGGGAAGGTGCAAAGGAATTTGTAAGAGCCTGATTCAGGAGCATCAAATTCAATGGTTGTACTTTCACCACCGCCAATCAGTTTGGTATGTGCGATGATTTGTTTTGCTTCAGAAGCAGGAATGTATTCTGAATCTGTTGCTTTAATGGCTACCTGTGCAAACATTTGAATATCCATGGCAGAAGGGATAATCACCACATTGTGACCCATTACTTTCTTATCCATTTTACCGGTGTGGTTGAGGGTGAGTTTTACTTTCTGTCCTGCCTTTACTTTAATTTCCGTTTTATCGTATTTCATATCATCACCGGCGTTCAGCACAATTTCAGCAACGGCTGCATCAGCGGCAGGGGCTTCTGTTGCAGGTGCTGCAGGTTCTGCAGGAGTTTCAGTCGGTGTTTCCACGGGAGCCGGGGCAGGAGCTGTTTTTTCTTCACCACCACAAGCTGTTAACATCAATGCCATTACCGCTACGGCACTCAAAGCTTTAATAGAATGTTTCATTTGTATATATATTTTTTTGATGGCGCAAAGTTCAGTGAACTTTTTCACATTCAATATGATGGTAATCATTTTACACAACAATGACATTACAGGTAGGATGCAACCAGTTCGGCAATATCCAGTACCTCTACATAATTTTCTTTCTCACGGTTTTTAACACCATCGGTAAGCATAGTATTACAGAAGGGGCAGGCAGAAGCGATAACCTGCGCACCTGTGGCCAGGGCTTCATCGGCGCGTTCAATATTGATACGTGTGGTTCCGTTTTCTTCCTCCTTAAACATTTGCGCACCACCGGCTCCGCAACACAAACCATTGCTGCGGCAACGTTTCATTTCAATCAGGGCAGCATCTAAAGCTTCCAGTACTTTACGGGGCGCCTCATAAATATCATTGGCGCGGCCCAAATAACAACTGTCGTGATAAGTGATTTTCTTTCCCTTGTATGCTCCCCCTTCAGGAACCACAATGCGGCCTTCATCAATCAACTGTTGTAAAAATGTGGCATGATGTATCACTTCATAATTTCCGCCGAGTGCAGGATATTCATTTTTAAAAATGTTGAAGCAGTGCGGACAGGCAGTTACAATTTTTTTAATTTCATAACCATTCAGTACCTGGATATTCTGATAGGCCATCATCTGAAAAAGAAATTCATTTCCGGCGCGCCGTGCGGGGTCACCGGTACACATTTCTTCTTTACCCAGAATAGCATATTTTACACCTACTTTATTCAGTATGGTTACAAATGCCTTTGTTATTTTTTGTGCCCGCTGATCAAAACTTCCTGAACATCCCACCCAGAAAAGTACTTCGGGTGTTTCACCACGAGCGGCCATCTCTGCCATTGTTGTTACCTGCATCTGATTCAGATTTTTTATCTCAACAAAGTAAGCAACAAATTCCCATAGGCAACGTGTATAATTCGGGAATTTTAAAATTTAGATGTATTTGAAATTATCTTTGATCCACTCATTATNNCATTATGCTGATGCGTGTTATTTTTTGGGGATTGCTGATTAGTTTTCTGGGCTCATTGCCCATGGGAACACTGAATGTTACGGCTATGCAAATCAGCATACAGGAAACCATATCCAGGGCACTGATGTTTTCCTGTGGTGTGTTGCTGGTAGAAATGATTTATGTAAGGCTTTCGCTGATTGCGATTGACTGGATACGAAAGCAGGTGAAATGGATGCGGGCGATGCAATGGCTTACGCTGGCCATTGTAGTGGCACTGGCTGTAGGGAGTTTTATGGCGGCAGCTAACAGTGATCCTCAGGCGAAAAATGTGATACTCGAAAATAACCTGAACCGCTTTTTACTGGGGATGATGATGTCGGCCGTGAATCCGGTTCAGATTCCATTCTGGTTTGGATGGAGTACGGTGCTGTTCACCAGAGGTGTGCTCACTTCGCGTGTAAAAGTATTGAATGCTTATATTATTGGGGTTGGCCTGGGTACATTCATATCTCACCTGATATTTATTTATGGCGGCCGGATAGCAGCCGGAAGTATACATAACAGTGAAGCCTACCTGAACTGGATCATTGGAGGGATATTTTCTGCAACAGCGGTTATCCATCTGATTAAAATCCTGCGTGGAAAGAATGCATTTAAAAAACTCGAGGAAGATGCCGGTTAAGCCTGTGCCCAGGCATCTCTTTCGTCCGGACTAAACTTCCATGGGGCAAAATTATTTTCAATATTGGAGAACATGCCGTTCCATTCCTGAGGCGCGTTGCTTTCTTCCATCACCAGGGAACGCCTGAGTTCAAGGATGATGTGGAGGGGAGAAATACCCACCGGACATTCCTGTACACAGGCATTACAGGTAGTGCAGGCGCGTAATTCCTCCACCGAAATATAATCGTGCAACAAACTTTTGCCATCGTCTTTAATATTGCCCTGTGCATCCACTTGCTTGCCCACTTCTTCCAGCCGGTCGCGTGTGTCCATCATAATCTTTCTCGGACTCAGTTTCTTTCCGGTCATGTTTGCGGGGCAGGCAGCGGAGCAGCGTCCGCATTCGGTACAGCTATAAGCGTCCAGTAAACTTTTCCAGCTCAAATCCTGCACATCCCTGGCACCGAATTTCATCGGTTGTGCTTCACCGGTAGGTGCCAGCTCAGGCTGCATCATATACAACACTTCATTTTGTACGGCAGGCATATTTTCCATTTTCCCCATCGGCTGTAACCGTGCATAATAGGCATTCGGAAATGCGAGCATAATGTGCAGGTGCTTACTGTAGGGCAGGTAATTCAGGAAGGCAAAAATGCCAATGATGTGTAACCACCACGCAGTTCTTTCGATGGTATGCAGCGTACTTTCACTCATGCCTGAAAACAGCGGAGCAATTTCTCCTGATACTAAAAACCTGCCATTGACCGTAGGGTCTGCAGCGTTCATCACCAGAAACAGCGACATCAGTACGATTTCAGTGATGAGGATGTAATTGGCATCACTGCGCGGCCATCCGTCTAAATCAGCACTAATGAATCGTTTCAGCTTGATAACATTTCTGCGTACAAGAAAAATTACACAGGCCAGTATAACGGCAACGGCTAACAGTTCAAACGCATTGATCAGAAAAGTATAGAATCCTCCCAAAGACTCCATAAACAAACGGTGCGTACCCAGCACGCCGTCGAGCACAATTTCCAGCACTTCAATATTGATGATGATGAAACCGGCGTACACAATCAGGTGCAAGAGGGCTACCGGCACATTGCGGAACATTTTTTTCTGCCCTACAGCCATCAGCAACAGATTCTTCCAGCGTTCACCGGAACGGTCGTTCAACTTTTCATCCTTACCCAGTAAAATATTCCTTCGTATCCTGAGGATATTCCGGCTAAACCAGTAGATGCCAAATGCTGCCAATGCTATGAATGCTATTTGAGCTATGTATGCCATAATCTTTTAATTCAGCTAATATAGGATGCAATTTATATTATTTATGCTGCCATTCATCTATTTATTGCCGGGTGGCTGGGGAGAATTCCTTTAATTTGTAAACGGATATTCAATAATTTTTCAATGAAAACAATTGTCATGAAGCGTTTAGTGTACTCTTTGTTTCTTAGTTTAATCCTGTTGTCGTTTTCAGCCCGTGCCGATGAGGGGATGTGGTTGCCTCAGTTGCTGAATAAACTCAACGAGAGCCGAATGAAGAGTTTAGGTATGAAAATCAGTGCAGAGGATATTTACAGTATCAATCGCGGCAGTTTGAAAGATGCGGTGGTGAGTTTTGGTGGCTTTTGTACCGGAGAGATTGTTTCAACCAAAGGATTGGTGCTTACGAACCATCATTGTGGTTTTGATCAGATACAAAATCACTCCTCACTGGAGCGTAATTATATACGCGACGGATTCTGGGCAATGAATCATGCGCAGGAGCTTCCCAACAATGGTTTATTTGTAACCTTCATTGTGCGCATTGATGATGTTACTGCCCGCGTGATGCAGGGGGTTACCAAAGGAATGAAAGAATCGGAACGCCAGGCCCTCATTGATAAAAATATGGCAGAGGTGCGCAAAAGTGCGGCCCGCCTCGAAGGACAGGATAACTTCATCCGTGGTTTCTTTGAGGCAAACCAGTATTATATGTTCACTACAGAAACTTACCGGGATATTCGGCTGGTTGGAGCTCCGCCATCCTCGATTGGAAACTTTGGAAAAGATACCGACAACTGGGTGTGGCCAAGGCATACCGGTGATTTCGCCCTCTTCCGGATTTATGCAAATAAAGAAAACAAACCGGCCGAATATTCAACCGACAATATACCGTTTACGCCAAAACGCGCATTGAATGTGTCACTCTCCGGAGTAGAGCCAGGCGATTTTACTATGGTGTTTGGTTTTCCCGGTCGTACCAACCAATACCTGCACAGCGATGTGGTGAAAGATATTGTGGAAGTGAGCGATCCTGCTAAAATTATGATCCGCGACCGCGCTATGGCTGTACTGGATGGTTTTATGCGTAAGGATGAATTGATTAAGATTCAGTACGCATCTAAATATGCGCGTATTTCCAACGCCTGGAAAAAGTGGCAGGGTGAAGTGCTCGGCTTAAAACGCACCAATGGTGTGGCTAAAAAGCAGGCATATGAAAGAACCTTTCAGCAACGCGTAAACGAAAATCCTGCGTGGAAAGCTGAATATGGCAATTTGCTGAGTGATGTTTCCGCGGCGTTTGCCCAGTTGCAGCCCTTATCACTGGCCCGCGATTATTACACCGAGATTGTGAGTAAGATAGAATTGTACACCATCTCAATGCAGCTGAATTCTCTGGTAACCTCGTTCGATAAAGACGGTGCAACCGGATATTCTAAACGGCTCACAACCGTTGTAAACATGCTGGAAGATTTTTACAAGGAGTACAATGCCATGGTGGATCAGAAAGTGTTTGAAGCAATGATGCCGGTGTATATGGAACAAAAAGCAGACTGGCAGGCCCCGGCAGTGCGCGAAGCATGGACGACTGCCCAGGCAGACCCCGCTAAGATGTCATCCGGTATCTACAACACCTGGCTCAATCGGAAAGATGAGGTAATGTCGTTCCTGAAACAATCACCCGATTCAGTAACAAAAGTATTGCGCTCGGATGCAACCATAGGCTTTTTCAGGGCCATGCAATCAAACTATCAAACAGCAGTTCAGGCACCCATCAATCCGCTGCAGGCTAACATGAACGCTTTGCAACGGCAATACATGCAGGCGCAACTCGAAGTGATGACGGATAAAACGTTCTACCCCGATGCCAACAGTACCATGCGTGTTACTTACGGTCAGGTGGGAGGCTATCAGCCACGCAACGGTGTGAAATATGATTATTTTACTACGCTGGATGGGGTGATGGAAAAATATGTACCGGGCGATTATGAATTTGATGTTCCTGAGAAATTACGTCAGTTGTATGCCGACAAAGATTTTGGTCCGTACGGCGTGAACGGCGTGATGCCGGTGTGCTTCATCGCTTCCAACCATACTACAGGCGGCAACTCCGGAAGTCCTGCTTTGGATGCCTGGGGAAATTTAATCGGCCTGAACTTCGACCGGGTATGGGAAGGCACCATGAGTGATATTAATTACGATGCATCTATTTGCAGAAATATTATGGTGGATGCACGCTACATTCTCTTCATCATCGACAAGTTTGCAGGAGCAGGACACCTGGTGAATGAAATGAATATTGTGTATCCAAAGAAAAAGGCATCGAAGAAAAAAAGCAGGAAGTATTAAAATTGTATCCAGTTCCAGTGCAGCTTCCCTTGTTTCAATTCCAGTGCAGGGGTGGGGAACTTAATTACGTTCAGCATATTCAGCAGCATGCGGATGCCGCGTTTACGCGTTTTTATCTTGGATAAATCCACATCGGGTGCAAGATACCATTGGCGTACGCGTGGTATGTCTCTGCGGTCGAAGATGATTTGTCCGTCTTTTTCAGCATAGTTTTCGTGTGCCCCAAACACGCCTTCCACGCCCGTGCCTACGGATATCTGCAGCCATTCGGGCAATGCGGATTGAGGGAAAAAAGTATGCAGGTTGGTGCTCAGCCAATAGGTTTGTCCGTTATAATCTTTCAGCAAACGTTCTGCCGTACCCGAACCGAAAATGCTGTTGCTCCGGGCATTGAGTTCGGCATCCGTATAGCTTTTTCGGGTGAACGACCACTTCAGCTGAAACCGTTGTTCATCCCACGCGAGTTCCTGGGCTACCAGCATGCCACTACCGAGGATATTGGCTCCGAAATCGCCCCAACTCCATCCCCAATCGGCACTGAAACCATCCAGTACTTCAATGGCTGTTTGATATGCCGCGCCACTCATGCCGCCAATCCATATGCGTTTCTTCCGGCTGATGCCAGTCCATCGCCACAGTTCCATGCTCGCCAAACTTTCAGCATAGGCGCTGTACACATGCCCGATCTTATCCATCTGCTTCCATTCGCCCATGTCGTTGAAAAAGTGAAACGACGATTGCGGGTAATCCTTATACCATGCATGATACAATCCAATCATTGCCCCGCTGTATCCGGCAATGTTAACGGCAGCTATCGCCCGCACACGATGTTTGTTGTATTCGTAATGAAAGGGCAGGTTGGTTTTAGGCTCACGAACCACAGGGGTTGTATCAGCAGGTTGCAGGGTTGCATGCACAGGCTTTGCCATCAGAAGGAGGACGGATGCGCAAAGTATGGATCGGAAAATGTTCATGCCCAACAAAAATACCTTAATGTATATTAAACACAATTGAAAGGTTTATTTTTGGCACTATAGTTAAATTTTTATCTAAAGATTTCTACAATGAATGAGGTAACAAAAGAAAGAATTGCAGCATGGTTAAACGGACCGTTTGATGAGGAAACCAAAGCGTCTATCCGCGATTTGCAGGCGAATAATCCTGAGGAACTGGAAGATGCCTTTTATCAGAATCTGGAATTCGGTACCGGCGGATTGCGCGGATTGATGGGCCCTGGTACTAACCGTATGAACAAGTACACCGTGGGGATGGCCACTCAAGGCTATGCCAATTATCTCATTCAGTGTTTTGGAAATGATATCAGTGTGGCCATTGCCCATGATGTAAGAAACAACAGTCGGTTGTTCGCAGAAATTACGGCCAAAGTTTTTGCGGCCAATGGTATTCGCGTGTATCTGTTTGAAGACATTCGTCCAACCCCCGAACTGAGTTTTGCGATTCGTAAACTGGGATGTAAAGGGGGTGTGGTTTGTACGGCCAGTCATAATCCGAAAGAATATAACGGTTACAAGGCGTATTGGGATGACGGGGCGCAGATGGTGCCACCGCATGATAAAAATGTAATTGCTGAAGTGGAAAAAATTGCTTCTGTGGAAGAAGTTCGCTGGGAAGGCAATGCCCATTTGATCGAAACCATTGGTGCAGCCATGGATGAGGCGTATGTAGAAATGGTGAAGGGCTTAAGTGTGTATCCCGACATCTGCCGGGAGCAGCACGATTTAAAAATTGTGTACACCCCCGTGCATGGTACCGGAATTAAGCTGGTGCCTAAAACACTGGAGCGTTTCGGCTTTACCAATGTACATGTGGTGGAAGCACAAAGCAATCCGGATGGAAATTTTCCTACCGTTGTATATCCCAATCCCGAAGAAACAGAAACCATGAGCATCGGTTTAAAGAAAGCGGCTGAGCTGGATGCGGATATATTGCTAGGTACTGATCCGGATGCAGATCGTGTAGGCATTGGCGTGAAAAATCATAGGGGAGAGTGGGTGCTGATGAATGGAAATCAAACGGCTTTACTGGCGTTCAATTATATGATTGAAGCCCGCCGCGCCAAAGGAGTCGCCCGTCCAAATGATATGGTAATTAAAACCATTGTTACCACCGACATGATTAATGTGATTGCAGAAAGGAACCAGGTGGCCTGTTATGATGTGCTCACAGGTTTTAAATGGATTTCATCTTTGATACGTGAAAAGGAAGGAAAAGAAAATTATATCATTGGAGGAGAAGAGAGTTTTGGGTTGATGATTGGCGATCAGATCCGCGATAAAGACGGTGTAAGTGCAGTTGCATTACTTTGTGAGATGGCCGCCTACGAAAAAAGCAAGGGGCGCTCACTGTTTGAAAAACTGATAGACCTGTACGTGGAGTACGGTTTTTACCTGGAATCACTGATCAGCATCACACGCAAGGGTATGAATGGTGCAAAGGAAATTGCTGCCATGATGGAAGGCTACAGAAGCAATCCTCCTAAACAAATTGCCGGCGTACCCGTTGTTCAACTGCTCGATTATAAATTACAAAAAGGTACAGACCTTTCTAACGGTACCGAATGGACGATACAAATTCCGTCTTCCAATGTATTGCAGTTTGTGCTGGAAGATGGTTCGAAAATCTCAGCAAGGCCCAGCGGTACTGAACCTAAGATTAAATTCTATTTCNNACCTTTGAAAAGCAGGTTAGATTTTGATTCAGTGTCTCAACAACTTGAAGAAAAAATTAAAGCTATTGTTGAGGATTTGAAATTGTAATAACAGGAACGGATATTCGAAATTTAAGGTGTATTCATTTAATGCGTTAATAAATTATTAAGGGTTGACTGATTATGGAGGCAAATGGANNTGAAAAAATACGAAGACACATACCGGCACAAAGGCCTGAGAAAAAAACTGGTAGACGGCCTGCGGGAGAAAGGCATCCGCGATGAACGTGTATTGACTGCCATCGAAAATGTACCAAGGCACTTTTTCCTGGATTCTGCATTGGATAATATTGCTTACGAAGACAGGCCCTTTCCTATTGGGGAAGGACAAACCATCTCTCAACCTTATACCGTTGCTTATCAAACCGAACTACTGAAAGTGCAGCCAATGGATAAAATACTCGAAGTGGGAACCGGGAGTATGTATCAGGCGGTAGTGCTCGCCGAAATGGGGGCCCAGGTGT
>DPFD01000119.1:7454-12645 GCA_003534175.1 Chitinophagaceae bacterium | reverse complement strand
GTTTGTATTGCCCTACCCTCTGGCCTTCGGCAGTAAATACTTTTAGCCAATATACGCCGGATGCATTGGATGCCATGGAAAGAGTAGCCGTTGAAATCCCTGAAACGGTTTGTATGTTGCCGCTCTGAACCATTCTGCCGGATACGTCCCACACCTCGCACCTCACCATGGAAGGCTGTGCAGACTGTACCTCTATTCTGAGCACCTCCTTCAGGGGATTGGGAAATATGCCTGTTACGGCAATATCTTTAAGGGGCGTTCTAACATTAATAATTTCGGAGTAATCATAACTGTAATCAGTGTCTACCATTTTCAAACGGTAAAAATTACTTCCTGCGTAAGGAAATTCATCCGTCGCAGTATATGAAGCTCCGTTGGTTGCAGAACCTTCCGATGCAATGGTATTGATTTTTACAAAGTTTCTCCCATCATTACTTTTTTCCAGTTCAAAATGCAGGCTATTGATTTCCTGTGCGCTTTTCCAATTCAGTACATTCTTTTTCCCGGCGTATTGTCCGTTGAAAAGTAACAACCGTACAGGCACCACACCGCAGGAAGGCAATGGAGGACACTGTATTTGCTTGATTACACCCGTAATAGTATTGTAATTCAATTGAAACACTTCACCCTGTAAACAAATTTCCTTGAGGTGATAATTCAGAAACGGAATCAGCAGCGACGTTGTTTTGGCATAAATCTGTGGTGCTGACAATGGAGAACTGTTGCAACCAGTGAGCGCCTGGCCCGTAGCACATGTGAAATTGTTGTTCGCAAAATGACAATGCAATCCGTCAGTAATATTGATATATACTTTACAATTGGAGGAGGGAATATTGTTGTACATCGACAATTGAGTTGCGGGGGGGACAATACAATCTCTGCTTCCGCTGAAAATGATAGAGGGCATATTTACGGAAAGTGCCGCTGTAGTGGCCGATGGATTGGTTTCTGCAGCAGCAAAATTGAATAGGGCGCGGATGTTGGTATTGCCGGAGCCTGCCGCAAGAAAACTGGCACCTCCCCCCATGGAATGCCCACCCACGGCTGCTTTATTCATCACACGTTGATAGAAAGGAGATGCAGGATCGTTATCAGCCAACACCAGTTTGGTGGCAACCACCGATAAATCACTTCCGAAATTTCCGTGTGACGGGAGGAAGGAACCTTCTGTGTTGGGCATGGCAACAATAAAACCCTGCCTAGCAAGTGAATCTCCCAACCATGTGTAGGCGCTGGTGGGAATTAGAAACCCATGTCCGAAAACCACCACCGGAAACTTCTCTGTCCCTCCTGCTACCGGTACGTTATTACCATTGGTTGAAGCCGGATAATACAGTTCGGTAGATATAGAACGATTATTTCTTTGTTCATCGGTGAATGTAATAGTTCTGCGGCCCACAGCGTATGGTTGAGCTATTGCTGCACACACAGACAACACGGCACATAATGCAAGGATAACACCTTTCATGATGATTTGATTTTGCGTAAAATGTGGCAGGAGGTGTGGTATTTTTCGCAGGAGCTGGAGTAGGTAATAAAGATAGGCAGGAAAATATTCCCTTCCGGTCTCGAAGATTATAAATATTTTTTATGTTTAAGTTTGCCTCAACGGTTTAAGTATAAAACACCTTGAATAGGTTAAACAAAAACAAAGTGTACACACCACATTTTGCTATTGAGTATAGCTGTATGAAGATGGAGAAGCAGACGCTACGATAACCAAGTCATTAGGCTCCCTGCTTGCGCACATACTTAGTTAGGATGACAATGATTTGTCCTTCAATTTTTCCTTCTATCTGTTCTGTATTTTCGGGTACGAGCCGAATATTTTTTACTACGGTTCCCATTTTGGCATTGAGTGTAGACCCTTTCACATCGAGCGATTTAGTCAGCACTACTGTATCGCCGTTTTGCAGGATAGCGCCATTCGAATCTTTGTGCAGATCAACCGTTCCATCATCATCTTCATCTCCTGCTGCTTTTGCCCAGGCGAGGTTGGTTTCATCTAAATACAGCATATCTAATTGTTCAGCAGCCCATGCTTCGTTTTTCAGTCGGTTCAGCATGCGCCAGGCAACTACCTGCACACCGGGCACTTCGCTCCACATAGTTTCGGAAAGTACTTTCCAATGATTGCTGCTCAATGGTTCTTTTTTCTCTATTTGTGCAAGACATACAGCACAGAGTATAATGGTGTTATCGGTATTGCTTTTGCTTTGAGGTTGTATTTCGTATGGGGATGTATTTTCAGTGGCGTGGCAAAGTTCACAGGCGTTTCCGCTGCGTTCTTTCACCAGTTGATGCGTATCCATGATGTGATTTTGTGCAAAGATAACATAAGTTGTGGTGTTTACTTTTTCAGTAACGTGGATCTTGTATATTACAAGTTTATGGTGCTTCTGCTCCGTGGTTGAAAAACATGTAACCACTGAGCGCACAAAGGAAGAACACACAGAGGGCACAAAGAATAACTCCTCCGTGCTCTTTGTGCGATGAATAAAAATGTTAGAATAATCATTAAACTCTGAGGCCTTTGTGTAAAAAAATACTCGCACAATTAACTGCAAAGTGTAAAAAGTAAATGTACCCCGCAGAAAGACTTACGGTATAAAAAAATACCAGAGTCCATACAGGTGCACGAACTCTGGTATAGAAATAATTGTCTTTTAGTTACTCTGCTTAGAGTTTAACAATTTTCGATACTTTCCGTTGGCCATCCTGAATAATTTCAACCAGGTAAGATCCGGGTTTTAAATCGTCTCCGAAACGAATCACAGTACCGGCGTTGAATTGCTTTTTCAGGAGTACAACACCTGCCGCATTGTACAGTTTCATTTGAATATTGTTGTTCTTATTGCTTTTTACATTCAGCTGAAATACTGAGGATGAAGGATTAGGGAAGATATGTACCTCCAGTTCACTTTCATTTGTTACATCATTGGTTGCGGGCATTTTTGCAATCGGCGGAGTACATGGCTCAAGTTTCACCTGCAGGGTTCTTGTTGAGCTGTTTTTACAACCGTTGTTAGCCGTTGCCGTTACAGTTCCCAAGATTGCGGAAGCAGGATACGACACTACAATTGACGCAGTACCTTGACCGCTCACGATAGTTCCTGCACCCGGGATGGTCCAGTTAACATACAACGCGTTTGCGGGCATTGCTGCAATGGAATACGTATACGTTCTGTCAGGACAAAAACCAGTTTGCAGCACATCAATAGCACTCGGTGCACCCGGTACGAGGCTACTCAGTGTAAGTGTTCTGATTCCACTGGTACCGCAATTGTTTTGTGCAAATACGCTGATGTTTCCTGATGTATACCCTGCGGTGAACTGCACTTCTGCAATATCCTCAGTGGGTGTTGAACTTTGATTCACCAATGTGGCACCGGATGGCAAAATCCAGGTGTAAGATGATGCATTGTTTGATTTATTCACACTATAAAATGCGTTTACACCTGATGGATTTAACAAAGACGGCTTAAATAAACATACATTGGTTGGCCCTGAAATAAGTCCGGGAGTTGAAGGGAATGTAGCATTCACCGACAAACTACGGGCAGTACTTACACCACATGGGTTTAATGCCCTTACTGAGATGGATCCGTTCGCAAAAGATGGACCGAAAGTTACTTTAATATTCGTACCATTATCCTCAGTGATGGTAACTCCGGCCGGTACTGTCCATAAGTAACCGCTTGCAGCAATCACCGGATCAATGCTATATGTAACTTCTGTGGGTGTGCCCACCAGGTCGCACACTTCTGTAAGCCCTGTAATGGGTTGAGGGGTTACAGGAATTTGTGCTGCAAGATATTTAATGGAAATTGGGCTAATGCCACAATCCCCCACGGCCCTTGCCCTGATTTGCTTGTTGGCACTCGCAGTAAATCCTGCACCGATAGTTACGGTAAGGGTATTGGTACCCTGACCGGAAACTATCGTTACGGAAGGCGGAACAGTCCATATATAGGATGATATTCCCGGTAACGGATCGATAGTGTACACCACGGGATCAAGAGTTCCCACGAAAGGACACACATTCGTTTGTCCGTTTATAATGGGTGCAGCCGGAGGAGATAAGGTTAATAATCCTACCACGGCTACAGCCTGAGCAGTACAGCCATTGATATCGGTTACGGTAACAGTGTGGCTACCCGGACTTAATCCCGTTGCTGTTGGAGTGGTTTGCTCCGGTGTAGTATTCCAGCTGTATGAAGGTGAAATGCTGGGGGACGTAATGGTTACCGTTGCTGAGCCGCTATTGTAATTAGGGCAAATGGCATTGATGGAGGATGTTGAGAGTGTTAGGGCACAATTGGTTTCACAAACTTCTGAAGGTTGGAATCCGTAAACCCCTCTGCCCAAAGTAGTTTCTACATTGGCATCCGTACCGGATGTAAGGAATGGAGTGAAGATGACGTTGGCGGATGCTGAACCCAAAATATCGGGTTGACCACCGGGAGCAGTGGCTGCACCACCATAGGCTACCGGAATGAGTGCCGCATAACCCGGCTCTGCACTGTTTGCAGTAGATACTACCGGAGTAAGTGTTCCCCGACAGTTGCATTTAGAGTTTTTCAGGTTACTGCCCGGAGCCGGTAAAGACCCACCCGATTGCCTATCTACCACCTGTCCATACCAGTTGCCACTGATATTGTTGTTATTGAAAGTACAATTCAGGGCAGACTGCACAGGTGAGTTGGTACCACCACTGGCATCCAGGAAAAGAATACCAACTGTCCAGTTGTTGGTAACTTCATTTTCAATAAAAGTGAGGTTATCCGTTTGATTACGGAAAATCAATCCGGTACGGTTATCTGTAATCACATTATTCCTCATCGTGTGTCCGTTACTGTTATTGATATCAATACCCGTTCTGTTTCCGAAAATTAAATTATCGTGAATCACCACACCCGTAACGGCTTGTCCCTGAATAGCAATACCCGCTGAGTTCAGGTTAGGGTTATTCCAGTCGGTAACATTATTTCCTTCTCTGGTGATGGAGAACCCAGATACCTGTGCATTGCTTGCAGTAATTCGGAAGGTAGACACATTGGCGCCACCGATAGCGCCGCTCACTATGGTTAAACCGGGGCCGGCACCTTTAAGAATGACAGATTTATTCACAAGCACATCCTCCACATAGGTTCCGGCGCTTACGTGGATCTGATGACCGGGAAGGGTAAGC
>DPFD01000119.1:6562-7387 GCA_003534175.1 Chitinophagaceae bacterium | reverse complement strand
CGATACCACTGGAGGCGTTTACATTACCCACATCGCGGTAATCTGCACCGTTACTGCTCATGATATTGCCACTCACTGTTACGCCGCAAGTAATGGGTGAGTTTCCTCTGCCGAAGTACTGATCGGCCAGATTATTTTGATTACCGTCACCGGGATAGGGTAAGTGTCCCGATTGACGCTGGATGCCCACATCGTTTCCTGAAACGGTGTTGCCGGTAACTTTATGATTTTTTCCTTCTACCACAATACCGAATCCCTCGCTGTTGGATGGCTGCGTATACCCGGAAACGTTATTATTGCTGATAACCACCCCTGTAGGTACATCCACATTACCCACAAGCACACCGCGGCGGAAAACACCAATCCCCACCATATCCCGTACATCGGCAATTGCTCCAGGCATACTTACGGTATTGTTGCTCACCACAATGCTACCTGCACCGCTGATGGCTCCCGAACCATTCGGGTTTTTAATCTCCATACCGAAACGGCCATTGTTAGTAAGTGAATTTCCGCTCAACACATTGGATCCTGGACCCTGAAGGCCAACCACGCCAATACCATTATCTCCATTATTGTACACGGTGTTGTTGGTCATCACCACACCGGTAGCGGTTCCATCCTGCAGTTCGATACCACAGCAATTGTTGTTATACACTGTGCAGTTTGTAATCGAAATATTTTCTTTCAGTCCATTCCAGATAACTATACCACGGGCAGCGCCGAATGCATTGGTATGGCCTG
This sequence comes from Chitinophagaceae bacterium, assembly GCA_003534175.1. Lineage (GTDB taxonomy): Bacteria > Bacteroidota > Bacteroidia > Chitinophagales > Chitinophagaceae > Ferruginibacter. The sequence goes on along the minus strand of DPFD01000119.1, from coordinate 6,643 downwards.
ACACATCCAGGTCGTTCAGGATGATTCCATTTACAGGACCATTCGCATACACTCCGGAGCCACCCACATTATTGCTGATGG
>DPFD01000119.1:5716-6549 GCA_003534175.1 Chitinophagaceae bacterium | reverse complement strand
TTGCATACGAATTGGGTGAGTTCCCCGAATGGTTTCTTATAGTCATGAATTTGATGATTACATTGGTGATGCCTGAATTGATCCGAATACCGGAACCAAGGCCCAATCCAGTACCATCCAGCTTAGTTGCGGCTTCGCTGAGTCCCTGAAGGGTGAGCGTTTTACTCACAATCAGTTTTTCATTATACGTTCCTGCATCAATAAAAATGGTAGATCCGGCAGTAGCTGTATTGATGGCATGTTGTATGGTTCGGAAAGGTGCAATAACCGTTCCCGGATTGGCATCATTCCCCACTGCCGTCGTTAGTAGATCCCCTGAAAGTGAATTGTCATTTACGTAAAAATTTTGAGCTGATGCTCCCTGAGTGATGACTAAAAAAAACATACCGAAGAAAAAGTGTCTGAGATTTTTTGGAATTGTTTGCATAGTTTAATGATTAATCGTTAGAAAATGTTTTTATCAACCTGGGGTAGTATTCCCCGTGCTGAAATGTTTAATAAAGCGGTATGACATGAGGATATGGACTGGCTTATTACCCACCACACCTAAAAGGTGAGCAAGCAAAAGGCCTTGTGTTGCTTATGACAACATTTCAACAGGACATTAAACCATCAGTACAGCATTTCGTTTGGTTTCATCAGTCAGTGGAATCATTCAACCGGATTGATTCAATGATTCAATTTCATGTGTGTCAACTGATAGCCGGGAAAAAATCTCCAAGTGGGGAAAATGGAGGGGGATACATTTATTTCCGGATAGGGTGTTTTGCAATCTTTTGTAGCAGTTTTTTGCGATTAGCCGGAATGTCGATGGACATTACCGTAATCAAACA
>DPFD01000119.1:0-5705 GCA_003534175.1 Chitinophagaceae bacterium | reverse complement strand
CACATTTGTTTGACACTCTGTTAATCCGGCGTTTCGCGGTACCGTTTAACATTTAACAGGCAAACAAACATGTAGGGTAAGGTTACGGGCCAACAACCATTTTATACCAATTGATTCAGTATCCCGAACATTGGTTAAAACTATTGTTCAGATTCAAAAGTATACACATATATTTTTTGACATATACCCACTTTTGGGTATTTTTAGGAAAGGGAGACATTTCATATAAACACAGGTATATGAAATACAGAGACGAATTGAATAGCAAACTCGAAACATTGATTAAAGTTGAAAATGATTTCCCGGGCGCGGTTATCATTCATGATATTCAGGATAGCACGGTGGTGTATATGAATCCGTGGGGGCTGAGATATTTGGGTACATCGATAGAGCAGTTACAAACACAAGGAACTGATTATCACTCCATTTACTTTAACCAAGATGATCATCAGGACTATGCGCCTAAAATTTTCAATTTGCTGCAAAGTAGAAATGATGATGAGCACACTACTTATTTTCAACAAGTACGACGTGCGTTATGTGAACCTTGGGTATGGTTCCTTTCCTGTACCAAAATATATCTTCGAAATGAAAAAGGCGAACCCACCCATATCATAACTACCTCAATTCCGGTAGATGCTTCACATTTTCTTACGAACAAAATTCAACGACTGCTGGATGAAAATCTTTTTTTAAGTGCACAGTTGCCCTTGTTTGCGAAACTATCGAAGCGTGAGCAGGAAATTTTGAAATTGATTGCATTAGGCAAGAGCAACAAGGAAATTGCATCAGACCTTTTCATTGCAGAAGACACCGTAAAAACGCACAGGAAAAAATTAAAAGTGAAACTGTGTGTAGACAATCAGTACGATATGGTGCGGTATGCGCAATCCTTTAATCTGATTTAAATGTAACATGGAGTAAACTGCGCTATCGTGTTGAGGCCATAACCATTCCCTTTTGAAGGAAACTGTATCTACACCTACAGCCCGAAAAGGGTTATAAGGATTTGCTTTTATCTGTAAATAAAAAGCGGGCAATCAACAATGCTATAATCAATACCCCTATGCTGATGTAACCCAATCTGGAGTAGTGCCCTATACGTCCGCCTTCCTTTTCAATCACCACAAAACCTGCTACGAGAGAGGCCAGCCCGGTGCCGGCTTGTTGCAAGCTGCTGTTGAAGTTTTGAAAACTTCCCCGATAGCGGGGATCGGCTACGTGACTCACCATAGCCTGCGATGTAACCCCACGGCCGGTAGAGACGGTGAACCAGGATGCGAATAAAAGCAACACGATCCAGTAGGGAAGTGTAATTAAATTCGTTAAGATAATTACCAGGGGCAGAGAAATGAAAATGCAAATCTGAAACACTTTTAACTTGCCTACCCTGTCGCTCATCCTGCCCAGGATATTGGCTGAAAAAAATGCGGCAATGCCNNTGATGGATTTACTATAGCCGAGATTAAATTCGAGGTAAGGGTTGATGAAGGGTACAATCAGAAAATGGCCGAACATGACAAAGCCGGTAAAGATCAGGGCTAATACTTGTTTTCTCTCTGACAGCACGCGTTTTAATCCATCGAGTTGTAATGAAATTTTTTGTCCGGGTGCAAGATGACTATTCACTTCCGGTAAAAATTTTATCAGAAAAGGAATCAGTAAAAAACCGAGTGAGGCAATCAGGATAAAGGGTGCGTGCCACGAAAACAAGTTAGAGAGATAAAGCGCCAGTGGAATACCCAGTACCGAAGCGATGGCGAAGGCTGACATGACTGCGCCCATAGCTCTACCTCGGCGTTCGTAGGTGAACAGATCGCTGATGATGGCAATTACCTGCGCGCCGATTAAGCCGCCAAACACTCCGGCTATTAAACGGGAAACGAGTAATAGCATGTAAGTAGGCGCAAAACCGCAAGCTAGGGTTGCGAGGAGAAAGCCAGTAAAGGCGATGATTAATGATTTTTTGCGGTCGAGGCTATCCATAAAAAACGCAGCCACAAAACCTGAGATGCTGGCGGCGATGGTATAGGCGGCCACGAGGGTTGAAAACTGTTGTGGGTTGATTTTGAAGAAAGGCATCAGGTAGTTCCCCAATGGCATCATAATCATGAAATCGAGAATGTGTGTAAAATTGAGAGTAGCGAGCAGAAAAATGATGATGCGTTCCTTTTTAGTCATAGGAATACAAAGGTAAAACACCTGTACAAGCGCTTATGTACTTTTTGATGGAAGGTAAAAAGAATACATTATTACCTGAGGATCCCTGCAGGATTTACCCCCACACATTATATTAAATCATATAAAAAGGCACAGCTAACACCCGAGTTTTTCAACACTTAATTACAGTTTTACAAAAGGCAGATGCTCCACCATGCCGCTTTGATAGGTGAGTTTTATATAGTATGTGCCGGAGGGTAGATTAGCAACTGCAATCCTTACGTTATCGCTATTAGATGTATTATTTACACCTAATAATCTGCGCCCGACGACATCCACCACCTCCGCCGTCGTCCATGCTTCAGGGTTGAAGTAAACATATACTTCAGAGGTAGCAGGATTAGGATATACACGTGTTAACAGGGTATTAGCTGTAACTGTAAACACCAATTCATTGCTATGGATTACACCTGATTGTATGCAACTACCCGCTACAGTTAGCACACATCGTAACGCATCACCCGTTTGTTGTGGATTATAATTAATAGTTGATGATGTAGCGCCGGTAATATTTATCCATCCATGATTGGCCGTGCTGTCCTGCCATTGGTATGCAGGTGTGCTTCCTCCGTTAGATATAGTTGAAGCAATCATCGTGGATGCTCCCTGGTTAACTAGTGTATTTCCAGAAATGGTAATGGATGGTGTTTGCAATGGATTAACCGTAACGCTCACCACATTGCTGCTGGCTGTTGTTGGGGATGCACACGGATCATCACTGGTAAGATGCACACTCACATCAACGTTTGTTGCCGGGTTGATCGTAAGCGTGGCTGAATTCGTTCCCGCATGTGCACCATTTACCGACCACTGGTATTGTGGATTAGCGCCACCGTTGGTAGAAGTAGAGGTGAAAGTGACCGGCTCTCCCGCACAAGTAGATGTGGCGGAACCGGTAATTGAAACGCCCGGCGTTACAGATGCCGGAGCACCGTTTATGACCACTGTTTCCGAATACGTACATAGGTTCGCATCCTGAACGAGTACCACGTAAGTGCCGGCGGTAAGTCCGTTGAACAAAGGTGCTGATTGCAAGGTTCCTCCGTTGATACTATACTGGAAGGGTGCGGTCCCCGTTGGGCCGGAAATGTCTATCACACCTTGCGTGGTACAGGTAGGTTGAGTAACCACCATATTACCGGAAATGGGTGTTTCGTCTACAACAAAAGTCAGTGAGGCCGAGCAACCGGTTGCATCCTGCGCAGTCACCGTGTGTGTTCCCGATGGCACATTGCTGAAAGTTTGAGACGACTGAGCCGCACCACCATTCAATGAATATGTGTATGGCGTGGTTCCGCCACTAGCCGTTACCGTTATCGCACCATTATTCACCCCGCAGTCCGATGGGGTTGATGATACAGTCGCCGTTATACCCGACCCCGCGAAAACGGTAACAGTCACGGAAACTGTGCAACCTCCGGCATCTGTAACTACAATGGTGTGAGGCCCTGCAGCTACGCCTGCAAAAGTCTCACTCGTTTGCGATGCGCCCCCATCCAAAGAATAACTGTAAGGCGCGGTACCGCTATTAGGCGTAACCGTTATAGTTCCATTGTTTACACCGGCACAACTTGCCGGTGTTGAAGATGTACTTACCAGCACGCTTCCCGAACTATTAATGGTAACATTTACGGAATCAACGCAACCTGTAGCATCAGACACTATTGCCGAATAAGCTCCTGCCGGCAAGGCCGTAAAATCAGGCGATACTTGCGGAGTTCCATTATTCAACGCATAACTATATGGTGCTGTGCCGCCGCTAACCGTTACCGTTATGCTGCCATTTGACTGGGTACATAAAGCATTAGTAGTGGAGGTAGATATCGTAAAGCACGCCTGCGGCGAAATGATCGAAGTAACTGCAGTATTGGTGATCACAGGCGCGTTGTAATCAAAATAGATGTTAGCGAAATTGGAAATCGAAGTATTAGGAGCTACCCCAGGATCTGCTTTTGCTTTGAAATTAACGAATCCATGGCTTAATCGTTCGTTTCGATTGCTATCCGGCAACAGTATATTTAAGAACTCAAATGATAAGGCGTTATTATTCCGGGTCACTTTACAGTTATGAGAGGCCGTGATCATTTCAAAAGTCTCCTCGATCAGGAAGTTACTTAACGTGTCGGTAATTACCACGTTAAACGCCGTATCGGTTCCTGTATTTTGAAACCGGATGAGATAGTCAATATATTCACCGTTAACAACAGCGGCAGAAGTCAAAGAAGGAGTCGCATTTTTATCGTTAGGATCATATGAACTGGTGATCACGGCTGTATTTCGCGCGGAATCATTAAAACCGAAAGTGCTTACTTTCGCGAGACACGTTAATGAATCACCCAGCGACGCACCGGGATCCAGCGTAAAACTTGAAATAAAAGTTCCAGCCTCGCCCGGATATAAATTTCCCGGAGGGAAGGAAAGCATACCTGAGATATTTGTAATCCCGGTATTTGTAGAAGAATCGTAGGCTAATAAAGATTCGTCATAATCCAAACTGACTACCGGAGACAGGATAGTTGTTCCTGTGTTTTCGAACTTTACCTTATAATGCACTGCAAAGCCCGGCCTTGCATTGTTTAACTGTGTTAATGTAATGCGAAGACTGTCTACTGAAAGCGTTGAGCGTAAGGGAAGGTCCAGAAATACCGTAGTGTCAAATGACGAAAAATTAAATTGAAACGAATCTGGTGTTGAAAAAAATAATGACCCGGAATTAATTTTCAGAACACTTAATCCGGTATCCGCTGAAATATTATAAAATCCTGAATCATCACTAAACGTGTAAAGCGTATTATTCATTATAAATTCAACATTCGATTTGTACATCTCATTCGGACCTTTCAACCCATTTCCATCGATATCATAAAAAACCTTTCCCGTTACGACAGGGGAAGTTTGGCATTGATTTACATTATTGGTTACCGTACAAAGAACAAGAGGTTGGTTGGTGCGTATTCCATTGACCAGGTTAGGAAGACATTTTATTTTATTACTGCTATAAACTAAATTCAGACTGGCAGATGAATTATACTGTGAGCTCCCGCCCAAAGAGGCTGGAAGATGCGGAAGACATGTAAGGTTAGTTAAGGGTACAGAGAGATAGGTCATGCGATCCGGCAGGGCTGGAATACTGCTCAGGGCATAATTAGAATTTGCGTGAAAATATCTTAGCGAGTCGGGAAACCTGGCGATCGTGCTGATATCGTTCGCCGCAATATTTAAATATTCAAGGTTATCGGGCAAAATAGGCAGGGCAGTTATTGAATTCTGCGAACACTCCAGGTAAACAAGTGAAGAAGGGAGGTCGGGTAAGGTAGTTATTCCCGTGTGCTGCCCCAGATTAGTATAGCCACAGATTAGTTTTACCAGCCCGTTTGGCAAAGGTGGCAAAGCTGTGAGCGCATTTTGGCTACAGTCTAGCATTTTTAAAGACGGAGGAAGAGAGGGCAATTCTGTAAGAGTACGGTATGGCGCTCCCCCGGTTG
>DPFD01000027.1:1347-2582 GCA_003534175.1 Chitinophagaceae bacterium | reverse complement strand
TGCCAAAAAACACAACAAGATTATTCATTTCGAAATTGGCCCTGAAGGCATCCTGCTGTTGCCTACCAAATTCTATCTCGGCGTTACGGAAGAATACACTGAAACACACAAACATGTACCCTTCCTGGAAGGTAAATCATCTACCGGCCGTTTGGGAATAGACATACACGCCACTGCCGGTAAGGGNNAGATGTTGGGTTTTGTGGAAACTGGACCCTGGAGATATCTGTTAAACAACCGGTGCGGGTGTATCATGGCATGCCCATCGGACAACTCATTTATTTTCCGGTGGAGGGTGAAATTGAAATTCCTTACAACCGGAAGCAAAATGCCAAGTACAGCGGGCAGCCGAATCGCCCGGTGGAAAGCATGATGTGGAAGAATAAATTCTAACCGCAACCATAAATAACTACCATGCATAAACGAAGTTTTTGGTGCTTATTATTCCTGTGGATATTTTTTGATACTCCGGCACAGGCGCAAACCGACCCCATTCTTCAGTTTATACAATCACATCCTGAAAAATCGGCTGTATATCTTATCCGGAACGATTCTGTAGTAGCTAGTTTAAATGAAAATAAACTCATGCCGCTGGCCAGCACCGTAAAGCTGATTCTGGCCATTGAGTTCGCCAAACAGGCCGGAGCCGGTGTAATCGATACCTCCAGCAAAGTTGCCCTGAAAGATTTGGAGAAATTTCATATAAGGGGTACTGATGGCAATGCCCACCCTGCCTGGCTACAATATGAGAAAAGCAAAGGGCATATTACCAACGACTCTGTGGCGCTGATTCATGTGGCCAGGGGAATGATTATGTTCAGCAGTAACGCCAATACAGAATACCTGATGGATGTGCTGGGGATTGACCAGGTCAATCAGAACTTGTCGCTTCTGCAACTGAACCCACACACGCCTGTGTATCCCATTGTGGCTGCTTTGTTTCTGTACCAGAACCCCAAAGAGAAAAATGAGGAAAAAGTATTGAAGGCCATCTCCAAACTTAACCCTCAGGAATATGCGCGGTATTGCTATCAACTACACCTGCAACTGAAAAATAGCTCCACGCTGAAAGAATCTTTTCGTCCTTTTGATTTTTCCCTGCCCATGCAAAAAATGTGGAGCGACAGATTACCGGCATCTACAGTACAAACGTATGCACGACTGGCCAACATCCTTAATCACCGGAAATTTTTTACTCCGGCAGCCTATGGTGTACTGGCACGCATCACAGAATT
>DPFD01000027.1:0-1340 GCA_003534175.1 Chitinophagaceae bacterium | reverse complement strand
ACGGTGTTAACAAAATGCATGTACGCTACACTGTTAGATGGCACCACCATTGAGATAGCATACTTTTTTAACCACCTTACTTTTAAGGAAGTTAACCAGCTGAGTGGGCAGATGAATGCGTTTGAACTGCAGCTCCTTACCAACCCGGCTTTTGCAGAAGAGGTTGCGGATGTACTGAAGAAACAGGCTTTATAATTTACCGTATTTTTTATAGTATGATATCAGGTAGGCCGTAACCTGATCATAACTGCGCATGCCGGATGGTTGCTGATTCTGTTCAAGATACTTTCCGTACAGCCACGATATCCAAGGTGCAATGGGATTTCGGTGAGCTTCCGCAAAACGCTTCCATTCCATCAGATCAGCCTGAACTGCTGGTATCAGCCGTTTTCGAAACATCAGGGCGGAATCCTCATTCACCTCGAATAAATTACGGTTGGCATATAAAAACAAATCGAGGTAACCGGAATAACGGAAAAGCATATCCGAAGAATGATGCACCGCGAGAAATGCGGCGAAGTTGGCTTCATCTTCCCGTGCATACCCAATCTGATGCGCCATTTCATGACAGGCAATGAAGGGTTGCAGGAACGGAGGCACGAGTGTGTTGGTTTGTCCTTCACCCGTAAACGGATTGTAATACCCTGTAAAGCCGCTATAGTTTCCAATCCAGCCCCAAAGCGATGGTTTAAGCGAAATGTGCCGATAGGAAAGAAATGGGTGCTCATCCGCAGCCGCATCATACACCGCTACCGCCCTTTTGAACAATTCACTTCGGCGGGGATATGTATACGGACTATCCAATGCCGCTTTGCACCGGTTTACTTCCTGCAACAAGAGTTCGTTTACCACCAGCAGATCTTTCTCTGTGTATTCTGCCCGGGAAATACCTACCTGGTGTTTCAGTCCGAGGCGATTGTAATTCAATCCCCACAACAAGTTAAACAGGATGTAAACCACCGCCATGCCGCGAAATACTTTTCCGGCAATACCTTTCCAAAGGGGAATACCGGCTGAACGCCAACACCGGATGGTTTTCCGAAAGTAGACGATCCGGTATATCAGCCATACTACGACTAGTCCGTACACAATGTCGCCTATGCTGACAGGACTCCAGCCCCAAAGCACACGCAAAATCCTCCCAATCCACGGATAAAGGGTGTTACTGTACGCGCTTTCCACCCGGGCAGGGTTTCGGCTGAACAGGTGAATACCTGCTACAAGCAGGAGCAGTATACCGTTAATCCAAATTTTCTTATTGATTACCATGTATTTAGCAAAAACCCAGAGGAGAATATTCGTAAAAATAGGAACTTTACCCGAACCCGGCTATCAAGCTG
>DPFD01000047.1:5506-6176 GCA_003534175.1 Chitinophagaceae bacterium | reverse complement strand
ATGTTCGAGCAGGAATCCGATGAAGCGTTCATGCGTACCTAACGGAGCGCGGTGAATAATTAATGGCGTATCGGTTGAGTTGTCTTTGGAAGCAAATTCAAGATTGAAGCGTCGGCCCTGTGCAAAATCAACCTGATTGGTAGCCAGGGTAAACTCACGGCCAATAGCGCTCCATATCTGCACGTCAATTTTTGGTCCGTAAAATGCTCCTTCATCTTTTACTTCAATGAAAGGAATATTACTTTCGATAAGCACCGAACGTACCATGGCTTCTGTTTCCAGCCACAGTTCCGGCTCATTGATATATTTCTTACCCAGCTTTTCAGGATCATGCAAACTGAGGCGCATCACATATTTATCAATCCCGAAAATTTTGAAATACTTCACGTACATATCGTTCACTGCACGGAATTCATCTGCAAACTGTTCACGGGTGCAATAGATGTGTGCATCGTTCATGTGCAGGCAGCGTACGCGCATTAACCCAAATAACTCACCACTTTGTTCGTAGCGGTAACAGGTTCCGTATTCTGCCAGTCGTAATGGCAAATCCTTGTATGAGCGTGGTTCAGCAGCGAACACTTTATGGTGGTGCGGGCAGTTCATGGCACGCAGGTAGTACTTGGTACCATCCAGCTCCATGGGTGGATACATACTGTCTTCGTAATAA
>DPFD01000047.1:1468-5478 GCA_003534175.1 Chitinophagaceae bacterium | reverse complement strand
CCTTGGCGATATGCGGTGTAACTACTCTTTTATAGCCCTGTGCATATTCGGTTTCTTTGGCCAGGCGCTCTAATTCTTCTATAATCACCGCGCCATTGGGCAACCATAACGGTAACCCCTGCCCGATTTCATCATCATAGGTATAAATACTCAGTTCCTTACCCAGTTTACGGTGGTCGCGCTTTTTAGCTTCTTCCAGCATGGCCAGGTATTCATCGAGTTCTTTCTGGCTTGGGAAGGTTACTCCGTAAATGCGGGTCAGTTGTTTATTCTTCTCATCTCCTTTCCAATAGGCACCTGCAATACTCAGCAGTTTAATCGCTTTAATCGGACCGGTAGACGGTATATGCGGGCCACGGCATAAATCTGTAAAACCACCTTGTGAATAGAAGGTAATTTGTCCGTCTTCCAGATTTCCAAGCAGATCCAGTTTGTATTCATCTCCTTTTTCAGTGNNTCGGCCTTGGCAATTTCTTTGCGCACGAAAGGATTATTCTGACGAGCCAGCTCATTCATTTTTTTCTCCAGGGCCACGAGGTCGTCTTCGGTTATCTTGTAGGAGCCCAAATCCATATCGTAATAAAAACCTTTGTCCACAGGAGGCCCCACCCAGAATTTCACTCCGGGAAAAGTAGCTTCCACTGCTTCGGCCATCAAGTGCGCGGAGGAGTGCCAGAACGTTGACTTGGCATCTGCATCCTCCCAGGTGAGTAATTGCAGGGATGCATCCTGCTGGATGGGCAACGTGGCATCCTGTACCTGACCGTTCAGGCGTGAAGCCAGTACTTTTCTGGCCAGCCCTTCACTGATGGATTTGGCAATGTCAAGGGAAGTGGTTCCTTTTTCATATTGTTTTACGGAACCGTCCGGAAGTGTGATGTTTATCATAATTTGCTCTCTATAACTGCACTTAGAAAGATGCAAATTTAACGAACAATTAGCGAGTACGGCACGTTTGTAGAATATCTTTGCCAAGTAATTTAATTTTGAACGTCACGGTAAGGCATGACCAAACTTCTACTCTCATTTTTATTATCCGGAATGAGCCTGTCGGTTGCTGCGCAGCAATTGAAAGGCCAGTGGAAAGGCTATTTCGAAGATGTTAGTGTTGATTCCGACGGTGTGACCAACCGGTTTGANNTGAGTACGTACTGGAATTAGAAACGAAGGAAAAACAGGTTTTCGGACATTCCTACACTTATTTTACTCAGGGCGGAAAACGCTTTTATTCCATTTGCCGGGTGCAGGGATTTATTGATCCCAAATCGAGATACATTGAAGTGAAGGAAGTATCACGAACCAAAACGAATGTACCGGCTTCGCGGGATCATTGCCTTCAGGTGCATAAACTCTATTACGACAACAAACCTCAGCCCAGGATTATTAAAGGACAGTGGATTCCGGCTACCAATTCAATTGATACGGATTGTGGTTATGGAGTTACGTGGTTATCGTGGCGTCCGGTAGAAAATATTTCACACGGCTTACACCGGTCACAGGTAAATCGAAACCAGACAGCCAAAGCTCCTGCAATCCATTCATCTTCAGCCGTTCGCAAAAACAATCTCAGCAAAAACGAAAAAGAGTTGCCGGCGAATACGTTTACAACCCGTACAGAAAAACACAAACCCTTATCTAACACTTTCGAAGTACAGCGAATAGAAAATACACCTGACGAAATTTTAAGTTCTGGATTGAAAGATGACGTATATAAAAAGAGAAATCTGCATTTGCAAAAAACGATTCGTGTAACTTCTGATGTTGTTACACTTTCCATTTATGATAATGGTGAGATCGACGGCGACAGCATTTCAGTTTTTTTCAACGGCAATCAGATTTTAAAGAACAAGAAACTAACCGACAAACCCATCAATTTAACATTACCTATTGCAGCCGGGCATCAAGAACACGAGCTGGTGTTGTATGCTGAAAATTTAGGCAGCATCCCTCCGAATACGGCACTCATGATTGTGACTGACGGAAACAAACGATATGAAGTACGGGTAAGCTGTGATTTACAGCGCAATGCCGTTATACATTTTCTCAAGGAGCCTACTAACAAATAGGCATCGTTCAACATATACCTATTACACAAATTTCAGTCTGTCTGGAACGCAGATATTCTATCTGTTTTTCATGCCTAAGTATTTCAATCATTCCCATCCATCCACAAGCAACAAAAGCCTTTTCAAACAGAAAATCTACCTGGCCAATGTGATAGTTGAATTCATTCAATAACGTTATAACTCCCGAGAAAATGCCGAGGTTGCAAGTGGAATGACCTTTTCAAATCAACGCCACATTAAAATTTAAAGTTCCAGGTTACAGAAGGAATAATTGGAAACAGCGCCACTTGTTTTGCCTGAACCCTTACACTTCCATCCAGTGGGTTACCTTCCTGATCGAAATAAATGAAATATGGATTTTGCCGGCTATAGGCATTATAAATAGCAAACACCCACTCCGTTTTCCAGGAACGGTTTGCATTGCGTTTAGGCGTAAGCGTTGCCGATAGATCCAGGCGATGGTATGAGGGCAACCTGTACTGATTGATGCGGCTGTACTCCTGCGACAACACACCTTCCATAATATAGAAACGCTGTGGCAATGTAGCTGCATTTCCGCTGCCATACACGAACGTGGCTGCCAGTTTCCATTTTTTATTGAGGTTATACATAGCCACTACCGATAGATCATGCCTGCGATCGTATTTAGCCGGGAATCGTTTCCCTTCATTCAGGTCGTTAAAGATTCTGTCTGTTCTGCTGATGGTATATCCTACCCAACCCGTTAATCGTCCACGTGTTTTATTCACAAAGAACTCCGCTCCGTAGCTTCGTCCTCTTCCGAAAACAAACTGCGTTTCAGTATCCTCGAGTGTACGGGGTGTATATCCCTCTTCATACTCAATCTGATTCTGCATATCCTTATAATACACTTCTACCGAGGTTTCATACATACCGTTCTTGAAATTCCGGAAGAATCCCGCCGCATACAACCAACTCTCCTGAGGCTGCACCATGTAGGTACTGGGCACCCATAAATCAGTAGGCAATGTAGTACCGGCGTTGCTTACCAGGTGTATATACTGATAGTTTTTAGTAACCGACCCCTTCACGGATGCTACATCGTTTATGCTATACCGTACGGATAACCGGGGTTCGAGTCCGCCATAAGATTTTACTTTTTGTCCGCGCCCAAACACTGTACTATCCAACCGGTTTCCATCAGCATCGGTTTCATACATTTTAAATGGTCCGGTTTGCTGGAAGAATGAATAGCGAAGTCCGGCATTCACCTTAACCTTTGGCGACACATCCCAGTCATCCTGTATATACACTGCCGCTTCATGGGCGTATTTTATCTGCGCATTCGCGGGATTGAACACCACTGAATCCTGGCGGCCGCTGACTACACTCGGCGTAAACCGGTGCCATATATACTGACCTCCCATTTTAATTTTATGTTCTGTGGAGGGATAAAAATCCAAATCGTGTTTCAGGCTGATATCGCGAATACCTGAGGCCAGCTTTACTTCAAAAGTTTCCTGTGCGCCGGTGAAACTGAAGTTATAATCATTGTACACGGCGGTGGTATTGGCAAATAATTTCTTGTTGAACACATGATTCCAGCGCATGGTAGCAGTTGCGTTGCCCCAGGGGATGTTCACATTCAGGCTTTGGCGGCCATTCACAAAATCAAACACATCTCTTCCGAAATATCCGCTGATATACAATTTATCTTTTGAGCTGATGGTATAATTCACTTTGGCATTCAGATCGTAGAAATAATATCCTGACCCACGGAACTGACTCTCCTTACTTACAAAAGGTTTTACCAATGCGTCGATGTACGTTCGCCTGCCGGAGAGAATGAAGGAAGAAACATTTTTCTTTATCGGACCCTGAATAGAGAAACGGGATGCGATCAATCCTATTCCGCCTTCGGCTTGAAACTCCTGATTGTTTCCTTCTTTCATGGAAACATCGAGCACACTGGATAAACGTCCG
>DPFD01000047.1:0-1443 GCA_003534175.1 Chitinophagaceae bacterium | reverse complement strand
ACATTTTTAATAGCATCTGCATTGAATATGGAGAAGAAACCAAATAAGTGTCCGGTATTGTACACCACGGCATCATCCAGGATAATGAGGTTCTGATCGGGACCGCCTCCACGCACGTAAATGCCCGAACTGCCTTCACCGGCATTGCGCACGCCCGGAACCAGCTGAACCACTTTCAGTAAATCTACCTCGCCCAGAAAAGCCGGAATGGTCTTGATTTGTTCAATCGGCAAACTCACTTTTCCCATTTGTGCCGAACGAAGATTGCTCTCTTTTTTGGTAGACGCTACAACCACTGCTTCATCGGTAGCCACATAAGGTTCCAGAGGTACATCCAGTTCACGGTCGGCCGTTAAATCAACCTTATAACTGGCGCTTTGAAATCCTACAAAAGTGATAAGGATGGTATACTCAGCAGGAGGTAACGTTAACGAGTAGAAGCCGTAGGCATTGGTATTGATTACTTTTTTTGTTTCCAATACGGTAATGGTAGCCCCAATCAGGGTTTCGCCATTGGTAACATCGCGCACAAAACCGCTCAGGGTTTTATTCTGTTGCGCTTGAATGTGAACGGAGCCTGATATAAGCATCAGGCACAGAAATAGAATTTTTCTCATAAGGTACTAAGGGTCAAACGGAATATAAATCAGGGGGCAATACTATCCAGTACTTCACCGCAATGCAACATGCCGGCTTTGTAAATAGGATGATCTTTACCCAGATAGGGATTCATGATTTCAGTTTCATGACTGAGCCAATTGGCACCCTGATCGCCATTAAAAGCCATCGGGCAATGCTGTACATAGAGTACATTGCCTTCATAATTCACCATTTTTAAGAATCCGGGATATAACAAATCACTCAGGCTACTGAAATGCTGTCTCATATTCTGCAGGTTACCCACAGTGGATATACTGTTTGCATGATGCTTTAAATCTTTCACAATCAACTCAACCCCTTCCACAATTTTGGCGGAGTCGTTATGCAGTTCTGCGTAAGGAATGCTATCCAGCAATTGATTGAAGATACCGGACTGCTGTGCAGCGGTAAGCGTATCGGATTGCACGAGTGCATCTTTCAGTTTCAGGTAGCTTTGCATCAGATTGTTCAGCTTCACATTAAAGGAATCGGAATTCTTATTCAACTGAACCGGTTGCTGCTTGGGGGCCTTGGGTTTAGCCGGGCCATCGTCTTTAATAAAAAACCACCAGACGGCCCATCCTGCAAAAATCAACACTACAAGTCCTAGAAATTTCTTCATATCCTGAATTTGAGCAAAGTTAAGTATTCAGGCACTACGGGTTAAGTAGCTGCAATCAATTACTTTTGCAAAAATTTTCTTAAATGCTGCTGGGTTTACAAAATGTGACATTTGAATTCGGGGCCCGAACCATTGTGAGAGATGCCACCTGGCATATTCAACCCAATGAACGAATAGGACTC
>DPFD01000116.1:1352-2715 GCA_003534175.1 Chitinophagaceae bacterium | reverse complement strand
GTGTACCGTTTTGAACTCACGGTAACCGATAACAGCGGAGCCACTGCAACGGACATCGTTCAGGTAACGGTTCTGCCTGCACCAAATCAGGCTCCATCAGCAGATGCAGGAGCGGATCAGGTGATTACGCTGCCTACAAACTTTAGAACATTAAATGGTATTGGCAACGATAATGATGGAACGGTTGTGTCTTACAAATGGACAAAAATTAACGGCGGAGTTGCAACCATTGTGAATAGCGTATCCTCAGTTACTCCGGTGAACAATATGGTTGAAGGTGTTTATCGCTTTGAACTGGCAGTAACTGATAACGGAGGAGCAGTAACCAGAGACACCATGCAGGTAACGGTACTTCCTCAGCCTGCTAACACAGCACCTACCGCAAATGCCGGAAACGACATCGTAGTAGTGTTACCGAATAACAGCACGACGTTAAACGGAAGTGGTACCGATCCGGACGGAACAATTTCAGCATATCGCTGGATTAAGATCACTGGACCGGCAGGTGGACAAATTACCAATCCGGACGTTGCCCAAACCACCATTACTGATTTACTGGAGGGCATCTACTTCTATCAACTGGTAGTAACCGATAATGCTGGTGCAACCGGAAGAGATACCATTCGTATCACCGTTGAAAATGGTGTCGCGAACATTCCACCTGTTGCAGATGCAGGGGCTGATGCAACGATTTATTTACCAGATAATGCTATTTCACTGGCAGGTACCGGAACAGATGTAGATGGTCATATCATCCGTTATCAATGGTCGGTAGTGGCAGGTCCGGTAATCCCAACCCTAACCAATCAGTACACCCCAACCGTTCAGGTGAGCGACCTGCAACAGGGTGTATATCAGTTAGAACTGATTGTATGGGATAACCTGGAAGCTTTCCACAAAGATACCATGACGTTGAACGTAGGTTCAACTAGAGGAGGAACTACACAGGGTGATGTATTAGATGAGTTATCCATCTTCCCGAATCCGGTGGGTGAGCGTTTAACAGTAAACATCCGTACATCGGAAGTAAACAGAAGGGTGAAGATTACGGTATTCGATATTCAGGGCAACAGAAGAGCACAAAAGTACCTGCTGCTCACTCAGAATGTAAACGTGAATCAGTTAGATGTATCTACTTTAACTCCGGGATCATACTTTGTACAGATGGTGTCGCAAGACAAACCACCGGTAGTTGTAAGAATGATAAAACAATAATTACTGAATGAACTTCCTGTAAAAAGGATGCGTGGCTAAAGACAGCATAGGTTTATCACCGCTGGTGTCGCCATAAACATAAATCTCATCAAAAGAAGCCGGGTCAAACATAGCGTTGATCCGGTTTACTTTTTCTATACCATTGCAG
>DPFD01000116.1:0-1327 GCA_003534175.1 Chitinophagaceae bacterium | reverse complement strand
TCCAGTTGTGTGGAGATAAACTGAAGGTGCTGCTCTCGGCACCAATATTGAATCCAATGTTCAGCAGAGGCACTAACCACTACCACGGTGTGCTGCAATTGCTGGTGTTTCCTAATGGCCTGCAAGGCATCCGGGCGAATCAGCGCAGGTAATTTTTCTTTGGAAAAACGATAACATAACCGGTTGAAATCCTCCAGTTTCATATTCCCGAAAAAGTGGGAGAGTAGTTTTTCTTTGGCTGTAGTTGCAGAAATAATTCCTGCTTTTAAAGCAATCATCCAGGGCGAAATGGCTAACATTCCTGCCCAATATCCTGCCTGTCCTTTGTGGAATAATGCCAGTTCCAGCATGGTATCCCTGCGGGTTATCGTTCCGTCAAAATCAAAAAATGCTATCGTTCCTGCCAACAGAGTATTATTTAAAAATGGTAAAATCCTTTACATACAGAATCAGATAAAAACTGATGATCCAGCAAAGGATAGATAGTTGAATGAACCTGTCTTTATACAGAATTTTTGTGGGCGATTGCGAATCCTGTTGTACGAATATGAGTTGCAGATATCTGAAAATGCCCGCCAGTACAAACAGGCAGGTGTAGTATAACCTATGGGTGCCCAGGCGTTCCTGAATTTCATCAGACATGGTGTACATAAAATAAGACACAATCGTAACCGCGCAAATCAGGGATAAAGCATTATTGATAAAATCAAGGTTGTATCCTTTAACAGCCTTACGCATATCCATACCCGAAGATATTTTCAATAAAACATCATCCCTTCTTTTGGCCATAGCCATAAAGAGCGCAAGTAGGAAAACCATTATGGTAAGCCATTCACTGAGTCCGATTTCCGCAATCACCGCACCGCCCTTTACACGCAGCACAAAACCGGCAGCAATGATGAAAATATCCACGATGGAAATATTTTTCAACCCAAAGGAATACCCGAGGTTCAGCAAAAAGTAAATACCCAGCACAAACATAAACTTGTCGCGTATAAACCAGGCGCCGGTAAAACCGAGTATCAACAGGAGGATGCAAATAGCAATCGCTGTTGATTTTGATACAGCACCGGAGGCCAGCGGACGATCTTTTTTCACCGGGTGTTTACGGTCATCTTCTATATCCCGGTAATCGTTGATGATATATATACTGCTGGCTACAAAACTGAAACAGAAAAAGCCCATAATCAGTTCGGCAATTACCTGATTGTTGAATAACTCACCTGCAAAAAAAACAGGTATGAACATAAACATGTTCTTGGCCCAGTCTTTCGGTCGAATTAATCGGATGTATGCTTTCATGTTGTTTCAGTTTGAGGTGATGGTA
>DPFD01000156.1:12313-12971 GCA_003534175.1 Chitinophagaceae bacterium | reverse complement strand
TGAAGGGAGTCCAATTGTTGGTATCTACAAAAAATGCACCGGCCACAATCACGAAAATGATTACCGCCACTTTGAATATCACCATGAAATTAGCCGACCGTTTACTTTCCTTGATGCCGATATAGGCCAGCCAGGTAATCAATCCTACAATAATAAATGCAGGCAGGTTGATGAATATTTTTGTTCCGCCAATGGAAGGAGCATTCTGATAGGCTTCCACGGCAAAATTGTAATTCTTTAATTGCTCGGGCGTGAGTACCGCGCCGGAGGACAGACCGGCTGTTGCTTCCTTAAACGCATGTTTGGCGGTCATAGGATCTACCAGCAACCAATCGGGCAGGTGAATATTAAAAATATGCACGAGCAGGTTATTGAAGTATCCGCTCCACGATATGGCCACCACAATATTTCCGATCGCATATTCAAGAATCAGCGCCCAGCCAATAATCCAGGCCACCAGTTCACCGAAGGTTACATAAGAATAAGTGTAGGCACTACCGGATACGGGTACACGACTGGCAAATTCAGCGTAACACAACGCGGAGAATCCACAGGTAATGGCGGTGATGATAAACAGGATGGAAATTCCGGGACCGCCTTCATACGCTGCCGAACCAATGGTGGAGAAGATACCGGCTCCCACTACCGCTGCAATACC
>DPFD01000156.1:11242-12303 GCA_003534175.1 Chitinophagaceae bacterium | reverse complement strand
AATACCTTATTCAGTCCTTTGTGTTCCTTATCATTTTGCTCCGCTTCCGCTTTAATAACGTCAATGCTTTTTCTCCTCAGCAGTGGATTAGCCATGTTGGTTTTGGTTTAGTGTTCAAAATAGCAAAAAAATTCTAATGCTCCCGCATCATCAGGAATTCTGCCAGGTTCCGCAGTTCACATTTTCGTGCAGACACCACCGCAATAGTTTCTAAATGTTCCAGTGCCATGCGGTAGTATTGTTCTTTTAAACTAGACGCCCAGGCATCTGCCCCTGTACGGCGAAAAATTTCGGTAACCGCAGTAATTTTTTCTGCAGGATGTTCCGGTTGCTGTTTCATCCAGTAGTTCAGCGTCTCTTTATCATTGCCGGTGGCATGAGCCATGGCGTGTATTTGCAGGAAGGTTTTTTTATTGGCAATAATATCTCCTCCGGGTTGTTTTCCAAACTTGAGCGGATCGCCGAACACATCCAGGTAATCATCCTGAACCTGAAAGGCAATGCCCAGGTTTTTTCCAAACTCGTAAAGGTGTTGCTGATTGCCCAAACCCGCGCCACCAATAATCGCGCCCATCTGTAAACTTCCGGCCAGTAACACCGAAGTTTTCAATGCAATCATTTGTGTATACTCTTCTGTTTCCACCACATCTTTTTGCTCAAAATCCATATCCATTTGCTGGCCCTCACACACTTCCCGCGCAGTTTTGTTGAACAACAACAGTAAACTCTGTAAATTGGCATGCCGCACCTTAGCCAACTGTTCGTACGCCTGAACCAACACCACATCTCCTGCCAGCAATGCGGTAGAATCTCCATACACTTTGTGTACCGTGGCCTTTCCACGCCGCAGCGGCGCTTTATCCATGATATCGTCGTGAATCAATGTGAAGTTGTGAAACAACTCAATGGCCTGCGCCACAGCCAGGGCTTCGGGATGCAGCTCATCAAACAGCTCATTGCCCATTAACACCAGTATAGGACGGATTCGTTTGCCGCCAATCGACAAAATGTATTGTGCCGCGTTGTATAACTGTTCGGGCTGTTCCGGAAACTGCCGGCCT
>DPFD01000156.1:6537-11215 GCA_003534175.1 Chitinophagaceae bacterium | reverse complement strand
CCTTAAAGCTGTGCATTCGAAAGGATACGTTATTTGGTTTTCTTTTTGGTTGATTTTTTGATTGCTGCTTTTTTGGACGTTGCAGTTGATTTTGCACCGGAGGATTTATCCTGTATCCACTCATAATCTAACTGACGTTTGGTAAGATTGGCAGCCACCACTTTAATTTTCACCTTATCTCCCATTCTGAACACTTTTTTGGTGCGTAACCCTTCCAGCGAATAATNNATTTTCAGGGTCGTGCCTGAAATCATCGAATTCATTCAGGTACTGCACACTCACCAGTCCTTCACATTTGTGATCAATGGTTTCAACCCAAAAACCAAAATTGGAAACACCGCTGATGATGCCATCGAACGTTTCTCCAATAAATGGTTGCATGAATTCAACCTGCTTGTATTTATTGGCAGCGCGTTCAGCTTCCATGGCTCCACGCTCCCTGTCGCTGCAATGCACACATTTCTCCTCCATATCCTTGTCGAGCTTAAGGTTTTTATCCAGGCATTGCTGAAGAATCCGGTGAGCCATAATATCCGGATAACGGCGGATTGGCGAAGTGAAATGACAATAATTGTCAAAGCCCAGTCCGAAGTGGCCAATATTCTCCACCGTATATCTGGCCTTGGCCATGCTTCGGATACCAATTTGTTCCAGTACGTGTTGTTCCGGTTTACCGTGAACATCTGCCAGCAGTTTGTTGAAAGATTCGGCAATAGCCATTTCATCTTTCAGGTTGAAATGATACCCAAACTTTTTGGCGAATGCCACAAACATTTTCAGTTTCTCTTCATCCGGTGTATCGTGTATGCGGTAGGGAAAAGGAATAGGCTCCTTATTCACTTTAATTTTAGAAACATACTCGGCAACGGTTCTGTTGGCCAACAGCATGAATTCTTCGATCAGTTTATGAGCGTCTTTACTTTCTTTAACCTGTATACCAATGGGCTTGGCATTTTCATCGAGCACAAAACGAATTTCCTGTGAGGAGAAATTGATCGCTCCCTTTTTAAAACGCTCTGCACGCAGTTGCTTTGCCAAATCGTTCAACAACAGAATGGCCTTGTAATGCAATCCCTCTTTTTTCTCAATCGTATCCTGTACTTCTTCGTAGGTGAAACGATGGTTGCTGTGGATGATGGTTCTGCCAATCCATTTTGTGGTAACCACCGCACGATTGGTTATCTGAAAAATAGCCGAGAAACATAATTTATCTTCATTCGGCCTAAGAGAACAGAGTTCATTGGAAATTTTTTCAGGCAGCATGGGAGTCACCCGATCGGGAAAGTAAACACTCGTTCCCCTTTGATAGGCGGCCTTATCCAGTAAGGTACCGGGTTGTACAAAATGGCTGACATCAGTGATGTGTACACCCACTTCATAATTCCCGTTATCGAGGTTTCGGATGGATATGGCGTCATCAAAATCACGTGCATCTACCGGGTCGATGGTAAAGGTGAGAATATCCCTGCAATCCTTTCTTTTCCTCAGTTCTTCGCGGGTAATGCGATCTTCCAGTTTATTGGCTTCCTGAATCACCGCGTCTTCAAATTCCAATGAAAAGCCTGACTCTGTGAGAATCCCCCTCATCGCCAGGTCACTTTCATCTCCGGCTTCAATCACCTTAATGATTTCGCCCTGAGGCTTCCGGTCGTTTTTATCCCACTTCACTAAGCGGGCTAATACACGTTGCCCGTGAACTGCATCTTTCATCTGATCCGCGCTAATGTAGAAATCAGGGATACGATCTCCATCCGGAATGAAAAAAGCTATCTTGCCATTTACTTCCAGGGTGCCGGTAAACTCAGTTTGTTTTCGGCTAACCACTTCCGTTACCCTTCCTTCTTTTCTTTTGCCGTTGCGCATGGGGATGATTTCCACACGAACGGTGTCACCATGAAATGCCTTACCAAAATCGTTGGGTTTAACCAGAATATCCTGTTCCAGTCCTTCCACAATCACGAAGCCCATTCCGCTTCTGCTCACTTCCAGTTTACCCTTCATCAACTCGGCTTTAGATGATTTGGAGGATGACGTTTTCTTTTTCTTACTCATATGAATTACAAAAAAATTTATCCGGCAGGGCGCCGGTACTCTATGCAAAGTAAGGAAATACAAGCGCTTTTATGACAGAGATTTTTACCATTTCGTGGAAAAAACGTTTGAAACCTATATTTTTAAGTAACTGATTCACAAAACGATGTCGGGCACAATGAACATCATACAGGAAATGTTGCTGGCCGAGCACTCACGCCGCCAGTGCGATGCCATCATTCAGTTTGTGGGAAACAACCGGAGCAGATTCCGTGCGCTGTTAGACTGTATGTGTGGTGAAAATGCCGTTTTATCGCAGCGTGCTGCCTGGCCAATGTCGGATATTGGCATCCGGCACCCGAAGCTGGTGTATGAACATATCCAAGCATTTCTGGATGAGTGGATTAAACCGAACCGGCACCCCGGCATCCGAAGAAACATCACAAGAATATTTGAGCACATCGAAATTCCTGAATCGGCTGCCGGTACTGTACTGCACCATAGTTTTTCGATGCTGGAAGACCCGCAGGAAGCCATTGCCGTAAAAGCAGGCTGTATCACCATCCTTCAAAAATTCACCGGGCCCTACCCTGAAATTATTCCTGAATTTACTTTTTTGCTGAACAATCTGAAAAGCACTCCTGCATTAAAAGCCCGACAAAAAAGGGCCTTCAAGGCGTTGAAAAAGAAGAGCTGATTTAGTACACTGAACGAACACGAATTGTGTCTTTTGCCTTCTTCAGCAGTGATACGGCACTTTCGCTGAGATGTTTATCAATATCCAATACCACATAACCAATCTGATCATTGGTTTTGAGATACTGACCCACCACGTTGATTTTATGTTTGCTCAGCAGGCTGTTCACATTTCCCAGCACCCCCGGCACATTGCGGTGTATATGCAGGATGCGGTGTGTATGTTCCTGCGGCGGTAATGCCAGTGCCGGAATGGTAATGGCACCGGTTGAAATTCCTTTTTCGAGATAATTCAGCAGCTTGGTACTCACATCCACTCCAATATTTTCCTGGGCCTCTACAGTGCTTNNACCAATGTGCGGTGTAAGCAATACATTGCTCATGCCTTGCAGGGGCGTATGAAACGGATCACCATTTTTTTCAGGTTCCACAGGAAACACATCGAGTGCGGCACCGGATAACCTGCCAGATTGCAACGCCTGCTTCAATGCCTGAATATCCACCACCTCGCCTCTGGCATAATTGATGAGCACTGCTCCTTTCTTTACCCACGACAGGGTGGTTTTATTGATCATGTTTACAGTGGAGGGCAACTGAGGAACGTGCAGGGTGATGATATCGCTGACAGACAACAAGGCTTTAAGCGATTTGCAATCGGTTGCATTGCCCAGAGGCAGCTTGGTTTCTGCATCATAAAACTTCACCTGCATTCCCAGGGCTTCTGCCAGCACACTCACCTGAGAACCAATATTTCCATATCCAATAATACCGATGGTTTTACCACGCAACTCATGACTGCCTCCGGCATCTTTCTGCCAAAAACCCTCATGCGCCGCTTTGTTTTTATCCAATAATTTTCGCACGAGCATGATGGATGCTCCGATTACCATCTCTGCCACGCTGCGCGTATTGCTGTAGGGCGCGTTGAACACGGCAATGCCTTTACGGGTGGATGTTTCGAGATCTACCTGATTGGTGCCAATGCAAAAACAACCAATGGATTGCAAACTGTTGGCCGCTTCGAGCACCTTCGGGGTGATATAGGTTTTACTGCGGATGCCCAGAATATGAACTCCACGAATGGCCTTGATGAGCGCGGCTTCATCCATCGCATAGTTCAGGCACTCAACCGATTGATAACCGGCATGTTTAAACTGCTTTACCGCGGTTTTACTGATGTTTTCTAAAAATAAAATCCTGATTTTTTCCTTGGGATAACTTGTTTTGGACGATACTGCCGGCATATTCTCTTATTTTTGAACGGATATCCGTGATAAAATTAATGTTTTTGTATTCCAATGACGTACTTAAATACAGGTTACAGGCTGCAACAGACGCTGATATTGATTTGTTTACTCACGCTGGTTGCCTGTAGATCTCAAAAGAATAAAAAAAATCTACAGGAAGCGTACCTGATTGATTTACCTCATTATACTCTGGAGGAAAGTGAAAAACAATCCCTGCAACAACAATGTGCTGAATGGTACGACAGTTTCCTGAATCCGTCTAACTTCAACGGAGGTATTCTGGTAGCTAAAAACGGAGTGCCTGTGTTTGAGAAATACCGNNGTAGCCCTCAAAGAAGACTTACCGATTAATGAAAACACCCCGTTTCATATTGCCTCTGTAACCAAAACCTTCACCGCCATGGGCATCCTGTGGCTGGCGCAGCAAAACCAGTTGAATATAGACACCTCCCTGAACCAGATTTTTCCGGGGTTAGATTTACCGGGCGTTACCATCCGCACCCTGCTCAACCACCGCAGCGGATTGCCCAACTATGCTTATTTCATGGAGGATTTAGGATGGGATAAAAAAAGCATTCTAACCAACCAGGATATCCTGAATGCACTCATCCAACGAAAAAAAGAAATCAAAAATATTGGCCGTGCCGACCGCTACTTCAGCTACTCCAATACCAACTACGCCCTGCTGGCGCTGGTGCTGGAAA
>DPFD01000156.1:5635-6513 GCA_003534175.1 Chitinophagaceae bacterium | reverse complement strand
GCAGGAACATTTTTTCAAACCGCTGAATATGAAAAACACATTCGTGTTCAGGATGAATGACAGTTTGCACAACGGTTTATCATACGACTGGAAAGGCCAGGAAATTCCGGTTAACTTTCTGGACGATGTGTACGGTGATAAAAATATTTACAGTACACCGCAGGATTTACTTCAATGGAGCCGTGGCCTGCGCGAAGGCATCCTCTTTACCAAAGAAACCCTGGAAGCTGCGTTTACGCCTTACAGTCATGAAAAACCCGGAATTAAAAATTACGGCTTAGGCTGGAGGATGAATGTATATGAAGATGGAACCAAAACCACTTTTCACAATGGCTGGTGGCATGGCAACAATGCGGTGTTCATCCACCTGATTCAACCCAACGCCACCATTATTGTTTTGGGCAATCGTTTTACCAGAAACATTTATAAAGCATACAAGCTTGCGGGCATATTCATCCCCAGTTTGAGAAAAGTGCTAGCAGAACCGGATCATGAAGGACACGGCGCTCCCTGATTTTGTTAGATGATTAACCATTCCATCAACTCCCTATCCAAAAAAGAGATACGCCAGCAGGATTGAAGTAATAATACCTGCCAGATCTGCCAGCAGCATTGCGCCCACCGTGTAGCGTGTATTCTTCACCGCCACGGCGCCAAAATACACGGCAATTACATAGAAGGTGGTATCGGAAGACCCCTGTAACACACAGGAAAGTTTACCAGCAAATGAATCAGCCCCGAAGGTATTCATCGTATCCACCATCATACCACGGGCCCCGCCTCCGCTGAACGGTTTAACCAACGCCGTAGGAATTCCATCTATCCAGCGTGTATCCATCCCCGTTGCATTCACCAGGGTTTTGATACCATCGATGACA
>DPFD01000156.1:4147-5607 GCA_003534175.1 Chitinophagaceae bacterium | reverse complement strand
TAAACTGATGGCCACAAGCATGCCTACGAGGTAGGGAATAATTTTTACTGCCGTTTCAAAGCCACCTTTAGCACCATCTACAAAAGCTGAAAACACATCCAGCTTCCGATAGGCCGCCACCCCAATGATCAGTAAGAAAATCAATAAAATTAACCCACTGCTTAACGCCCCTGAAAACACGGAAACTTCATCGGTACTGAGGGATTTTATATACACCACCAACAGTGCGATGAGGGCAGAAATTCCGGCAATCCACGCGATGATAACGGGATGGGCTAAACGAATTTTCTGTTTGAAACTCACAATAAACANNGGGCGGCCATGGTTGCTGCAAAAGTGGCAATCATACAGGGAATGAATATGTCCATTGGGTTTTCCGCTCCTGCCGCCGAACGCAGGGCGATGATGCTGACCGGAATCAGGGTGAGCCCGGAGGCATGCAAACACAGAAACATGATCTGCGGATTGGAAGCGGTGGTTTTATTCGGATTGATTTCCTGCAAACTTTCCATTGCCTTGATGCCAAAGGGCGTAGCCGCATTATCCAGTCCGAGTAAATTGGCAGAGAAATTCATCATCATATGCCCCATCGAAGGATGATTCTTCGGAATATCGGGGAAGATGCGGGAGAAGAATGGTCCGATTAAACGCGATAAAAACCTGATGCCACCTGCCCTTTCGGCGATGCTCATCAACCCCATAAACAACGCCATGAATCCGATCAGGCGGAGGGAAAGCGTTACGGCCGTCTGACAGGTTTCAATAATACCATCGGCCTGTTGGATCTTGTAGGTTTTCACAGCACCGTCTTTGGTAAACGCCGCCTTATATTTTCCGTTTTGGGAAGCTATCGCCAAAGCCTGTGCAGAATCGGCCACTGCCGGACTACTCTTTTTAATCACCAGGGTATCTCCCGATTTTCCGGCCACCATTGCATTGTACATGGTGGGAGCATCGGAGGTAAAAACAACCTGAAATGTGGCTACAGCGATTGCGATTAAAATAAAGGCAGACCAGATTTTGCTTAATGCCATAACGAGCGTGAATAATGAAAGCCAAATTAGTGTTTTTCAACGGAACACCTGCTCAACTTTTGGATAAAGTAAAATCAGCATGAAGATATAAGTTGCTTAACATGAGCAGAAATTACTACCGATGGATGTTGTGAAATCATACCAGTTGTTTGTTACAGGGTTTAATTAAATGCACAAAAACCCGGTAAGAAAAATTACCATCAATCCATAAAAATATGCTGATGTTTGTACATTTCTTCCCTCCATCCTGAGTGCTTAATCCCTTCTTATACTGCATATCACAATCAAATTAAATCTCCATTATCATACTTAGCCTTACCTTTGCGGCCTCGAACGTTTCGGGCGATGGATGAAATCGTCCTTTTTTAAAACAGAAGCAGCTTTTTATGGCATTACAAGCAGGTATTGTAGGATTACCCAACGTAG
>DPFD01000156.1:0-4125 GCA_003534175.1 Chitinophagaceae bacterium | reverse complement strand
AGGCCAGCAATTACAGGTTTTGTACCATTGAACCCAATGTAGGATTGGTAAATGTACCCGACCCCCGGATGAATAAACTCGAGGAGCTGGTAAAACCCAATCGTACCGTCCCTACCCAGATTGAGATTGTGGACATTGCCGGTTTGGTAAGAGGCGCCAGCAAGGGGGAAGGACTGGGAAATAAGTTTCTGGCCAATATCCGCGAAGTGGATGCCATCATACATGTTATCCGCTGCTTCGAAGATGAAAATATTCTGCGTGAAGAGGGTGCCATCAACCCGGTGAGCGATAAGGAAATCATAGAAACCGAACTGCAACTGAAAGACCTGGAGAGTGTAGAAAAGAAGGCGCAGCGCATGGAAAAAATGGTGAAAACCGGCGATGCTAAAATGAAGTCGGAGTATGAAGTACTGAAACGTTGCCAGGAGCATTTGAACAACGGTAAAAGCATCCGTTCACTCGGGTTGACCAAGGAGGAAAAAGCAGCCGTTGCCGATCTGTTTCTTCTGACAGATAAACCTATTCTGTACGTGGCTAATGTGGATGAAGCCTCCATGCATACCGGCAATAAATATTCTGAAGCCCTTCAGGAAATGGCTAAGGCCGAAGGCGCCGAAGTGATTGTAATGACCAACGCCATTGAAGCACAGATTGCAGAATTTGAAAACCCGGAAGACAAGGCCATGTTTATGGAAGAGTATAAAATGACAGAGCCAGCCCTCGACCGACTCATTCATTCAACCTATAAACTGCTGAACCTCCTCACATATTTTACTGCCGGTGTGCAGGAAGTGAGGGCCTGGACCATCCAGCACGGATGGAAAGCCCCGCAGGCTGCAGGAGTTATTCATACTGATTTTGAAAGGGGATTTATTAAAGCAGAGGTGATTGCGTACGATGACTTTATAAAATACGGCTCCGAAGCCGCCTGTCGCGATAACGGACGGTTAAGAATTGAAGGAAAAGAATATATCGTACAAGACGGCGATATCATGCACTTCCGCTTTAACGTGTAACACCGGTTGGCCTGACAGCGCGATTTTTCTCACCATATACGATATTCAGTTTTAACGGCCGGCTTGCCGGGAGAGTTTGACCGTTTGTCATTCTGTGTGACAGTATCTGTAGTGACATCTTGTCTATCTACTTCAGTTTTCAAGGCTTTCATTTCTGAAGATGTACTTACTGCAACCACGGGAAACTTAGGTAAAACGCCATCCGCCGCCTGTTTGTTGGTTTGTATCATGGCAGTACGTTTTCATCTAAAATATCGCACAAAAACACTGCCGAATTAATCAATGTGCAAATCTTTTTGGGCAGCTTTCTCCATCCAGTCAGGTTCGCGGGGAAGCGATAATGCCTGAACCACTCCTAAAATAAAAATTAAGGCCACACTGCTGACCAGCCATGTTTTTTCATAGCTCCAGTAATGCCCGATATCAATTTTGTGAGATTGGAAAAAGTGGATGATATCCCTTATAAACAGCACCAGCCAACCAACGATGGCAGGCCCGAGGATAGCCAGCGAAATCAAGCGTACGGGTTTTACCGGATACATTAAGGTGCGTCTGAAAAATATACTGAATGCGGTAACAAACAATACGGCGGGCACGCAAACCATGAAAACGGCAAATACATAATCCAGCCACGACATATACCGCAGCACTCCAAACACCAGCTTCATAAAGAAGAAAAGTAATACCAGGGCAAACAGAAATGCCATCCCGGCCAAAAACATATTCAAAACCAGTTTTAGTTTTTTCTCCGGATCAGCAGCTTTCAGTTGCACGGGTATTTCCTTCTTTGTCATTTGAAATAACTGAGGTTTGTTTTAGGCGTTAGTGTAAGCAGTGTTTCATAAATCAACCGGATGGTATTTTCAATATCATCCTTGTGCAACATCTCCACGGTAGTGTGCATGTAACGTAAAGGGATGGAAATAAGTACCGACGGGCAACCATCATTTGCATAGGCAAAAGATTCGGTATCGGTTCCGGTACTTCTGCTCACGGTTCTGAACTGAACAGGAATTTTATTTTTATCAGCGGTTTGCTCCACCAGGTTCAGCAATTTATTGTGAACTGCCGGTCCATAACATAAGCTGGGGCCTTTTCCACAATGGCACTCTCCTTCAATCATTTTACTAATCATTGGAGTGGTACTATCGTGCGTAACATCAGTGATGATGGCTACGTCGGGTTTGATGCGGCGGGCAATCATTTCTGCTCCACGTAAACCTATTTCTTCCTGCACTGCATTCACCACATACAGGGCATAGGGCAGTTTCTTTTTATTCTCTTTGAGCAGTCGAGCCACTTCAGCAATCATGAAACCTCCAATGCGGTTGTCGAATGCACGGGCAATCAGGTATCCGTGTGCAAGTTCATCGTAACCTTCTTCATACGTGGCTACCGCACCGATATGTATTCCAAGCGCTTCCACTTCCTTTTTATTTCTTGCGCCACAATCGAGCCACAGGTTATCTACTTTGGGTTGTGGTTCCTTTGAATCACTATTATTGATGCGTGTATGAATGGCCGGCCAGCCGAATACGGCTTTCACCACTCCTTTACGGCCGTGAATCAACACACGTTTTGAGGGTGCAATCTGATGATCTACTCCGCCATTGCGTTTGAGATAAATCAACCCTTCCGGCGAAATATAATTTACAAACCAACTGATTTCATCTGCATGCGCTTCAATAACAACCTTAAACGGTGCATTCGGATTGATGATTCCAACGGCGGTTCCGTAGGGATCAGTCATGATATCATCCACATACTGTTTGATATATTCAATCCATACTTTTTGTCCGCCACTTTCAAAACCTGTAGGCGAAGGTGTATTGATATAATTTTTAAGGAACTCGTACGAAGCGGGTTTCAGATTTTTTTTAGTTGTTGACTTAGCCATGAATGTTGATTTATGCTGCAAAATTATACAATACCTGCAAGATACGTTGCAACCGCAGAACACAGCATTAATCCATCGGTATATAGATAATAAAAATGATACGATTGTTTGCTGAATGCCTTTCTGAACAACACAGCCACGGGCAACACCATGCTCCACAACACCACGCCTGTAAGCACGGGGAGGAAATGCCACACTGAATACACAATTGCCGTGGTATATATCCCGATGGAAACAGCCATCCATCCGTAGAGGTTACGGGAGGAGCTGTCGGTTGCCAAGGTGCGTAAATTCAACTGCCTGTCGTTTGCTGCATCTCCCACATCAAAAATGATGTTCAGCATGAAGATGAAGAAAAACCGGATAAGGAGTAAAGAGATGAGCGCGGAAGCATCCTCGGAATCAGCTAACGGAACCAGTACCGTGGCTATGGTCCATACAACGGCTAACAACACCGTTTTAACGACACCCGGTACAGGAAGTCTGGCACCTGAAATGGAAAACAATAACGGCAAGGCATACATGCCTCCGATGACCGCAGTGATCAATAACCAGGGAAAAGTTACGGGATAAGAAACGATGAGTGCTACGCCAGTGGCGGTACCCAGAAAAAAGAAAGCTCCATGTGCCGGTTGTTGCAACAAAACCCGGAGCAGGGATTGGGAGCTGAAATGAAACTTGCTGATAAGCCAGTACACATTATATCCTGCGAGTGTAAAACAACTCACGGCAAGGCATAAAGGCCAATGTACCGGGAGGTTTATCAGATGGTAACTCTGCACACACAAGGCTCCGGCACAGATACTCACAAAAACAGAATGCGTCAGTATCATGTGCCACCCACGCTGCATCAGGGCAAGGTATGGAAGATGAACGGTTCGGGAGTTACAATAACGTTGCTTTGGTTCTTAGCGAAATCCTTGATGTAAATTTCGAAATACAAAGTATCGGAATAAGGTCGCTGATTAAAGGGCAAATCCCTTCCACCCAACACACTGAACAACCCGATGGATACTTCTGCTTTAAAATTCTTCTTACCGGCAGAGCCAATGTCGGGGAAATACAACGTAGAATCTACAAAATTAGTAAACAGATTTTTCAAATAGATGATGGCGGTATCCCTGCCCGGCTTGAAGCCCAAATCGCCATTGGCGTCGGTTACTTCGAGGAAAATATGGGGCTGACTACCAATGGTTGTAAAGTTAGAGGCCT
>DPFD01000229.1 GCA_003534175.1 Chitinophagaceae bacterium | reverse complement strand
TGTCATGAAGATTGCTCAGCAACACAACCTGTTTGTAATCGAAGATAATGCCCAGGCTATCGGTAACGATTACACGTTCAGTGATGGTACGGTGAAAAAAACCGGTACGATAGGACATGTTGGAACCACCTCATTCTATCCCTCCAAAAACCTCGGGGCTTATGGCGACGGCGGGGCAATGACAACCAATGATGCGGCTTTAGCAGAAAAATTGAGGATGATTGCCGCTCACGGGCAAAAACAACGGTATTACCATGAAATAATTGGCTGTAATTCACGTTTAGACGCCGTGCAGGCAGCCATTCTGGATATTAAGCTGAAACACCTCAACGGGTATATTGATGCGAGAAGGAAAGCGGCAGATTTTTATGACCGGGGTTTTGCCGTACATCCCGCCATCCGGGTGCCTTATCGTGCGGCCAACAACCGGCATGTGTTTCACCAGTACACCCTCACCCTGAACGGTGTAGACCGTGATGCCCTGCACCAATACCTGGCAGAACAGAAGATACCCAGCATGATTTATTATCCGGTGCCCTGTCATCGCCAGAAGATGTTTGAATCTTTCGGCGGAGCAGATTATGTGCTACCGGTAACGGATAAACTAACCGATCAGGTAATATCACTTCCCATTCATACCGAACTGGATGAGGAACAACAACAGTATATCATTGATGCCGTACTGGCATTTTTAAACAGATGATCAATATTTTAGTATGAAAATTACAGTAGTAGGAACGGGATATGTAGGATTGGTGACGGGAACCTGTTTTGCCGAAACAGGAAATACAGTTACCTGTGTGGATATAGATGCAAAGAAAGTGGAGAAACTGAATTCAGGCCAGATTACGATTTATGAACCGGGACTGGAAAAATTATTCCTCCGCAACCAGAAGGAAAACCGGTTGCTGTTTACCACCCAGCTTGAAGAAGCTTTTCATGATGCTCAGGTTGTTTTTCTTGCCCTGCCTACGCCTCCGGGTGAAGACGGCAGTGCTGATTTGAAATACATTCTCGGAGTGGCCAGGCAATTGGGTACCCTGATTCAGCCGGGCAACTATAAAGTAATCATTGATAAAAGTACCGTACCGGTAGGCACGGCGGATAAAGTACGTGAAACCATCCTGCAGGCGGCTTCCACAGATATCAGCAACGATTTTGATGTGGTGAGTAATCCGGAGTTCTTACGGGAAGGCGTAGCCGTAGATGATTTCATGAAGCCTGACCGTGTAGTGATCGGAACTTCCTCTGAGCGGGCTATTAAAATACTGAATGAATTGTACGCACCGTTTGTGCGGCAGGGTAATCCTATCCTGTTTATGGATGAGCGTTCCGCTGAACTTACCAAATATGCCGCCAATTCGTTTCTGGCAGTGAAAATCAGTTTCATGAATGAAATTGCCCGCCTGTGTGAACTGCTCGGCGCGGATGTGGATATGGTTCGCCGCGGTATTGGCAGCGACGACAGGATAGGGAAGCGGTTCCTGTTTCCGGGCATTGGCTATGGCGGCAGTTGCTTTCCGAAAGATGTACAGGCACTGGTGCAATCAAGCATTGAGGCAGGATATTCATTTCGTATACTCGAATCCGTTATGGAGGTGAATAAGGAGCAGAAAGTTATCCTGGTACCGAAAATCCTGAAGTATTTCAACCAGAACCTTCAGGGTAAAAAGTTTGCATTGTGGGGTTTATCTTTTAAACCCAATACCGACGACATCCGCGAAGCGCCGGCCTTTGATATCATTCAGGAATTGCTGAGCCGTGGAGCATCGGTATCCGCCTTCGATCCTGAAGCCATGAACAATTCGCGGCAGGTGCTGGGCGATACGATTGAATTTGCCGAAACGCCCTACCATGCATTGAAAGATGCTGATGCCCTGGTGATTGCTACAGAATGGAATGAATTCCGCACACCGGATTTTGATAAAATTCAGGAGCTTCTTAAGAATAAGGTAATATTCGATGGGCGAAATTTGTTCGATCTTACCCAAATGGAAAATCTTGGATTCCATTATGAAAGCATCGGCCGCAGAAAACTAGCAGCCACTCAATAACTGAACATTAAACCAACATGCCGTGGAACAAAAAAGGGTATTGATTACCGGTGCCGCCGGGTTTTTGGGTTCGCATTTGTGCGACCGGTTCATTCGTGAAGGGTATCATGTGATTGGTATGGACAACCTCATCACCGGCAGCCTGAGCAATATTGAGCATTTGTTTCCCTTACCCAACTTTGAATTTTATCATCACGATGTTTCAAAGTTTATACATGTTCCCGGCAAACTGGATTATATCTTACACTTTGCCTCACCGGCCAGTCCGATCGATTATTTGAAAATCCCCATTCAAACCCTGAAGGTAGGTTCGCTGGGCACACACAATTGTCTGGGCCTGGCCCTTGCCAAAAACGCACGCATTCTTGTAGCCAGCACCAGTGAAGTGTATGGTGATCCGCTGGTGCATCCACAAAATGAAGATTACTGGGGAAATGTAAACCCGGTAGGCCCGCGCGGTGTGTACGATGAAGCCAAACGTTTTCAGGAAGCCATCACCATGGCATACCATACGTTCCATCAAGTGGAAACCCGCATTGTGCGCATATTCAACACGTATGGCCCAAGGATGCGTCTGAATGACGGAAGAGCCTTGCCGGCATTCATAGGGCAGGCATTACGCGGCGAAGATTTAACCGTGTTTGGCGACGGATCACAAACCCGCAGTTTTTGTTATGTGGATGATTTAGTGGAAGGCATCTATCGCCTCCTGCTTAGTGATTATGTTCAACCCATGAACATTGGAAATCCGGATGAAATTTCTCTGAAAGATTTTGCGGAAGAAATCATCGCCCTTACCGGAACCAAACAAAAAATTGTATACAAACCATTACCGGTAGATGATCCTAAACAACGCCAGCCCGATATTACCCGGGCCAAAGCCATATTAGGATGGGCACCTACCGTAAGCCGTAATGAAGGATTGAAAATTACTTACGAATATTTTAAATCACTACCACCGGAAGAATTATTTAAAACACCCAAAGAATTTAAAAAATAAAAAACAACACATGAATATTTACGACAAGCTGTTAAAGAAAGATGCACAACTCGCCGTAATCGGACTTGGATATGTAGGCTTACCCATAGCACTGGAATTTGCAAGAAAGATTAAAGTCATTGGATTTGACATCAACGCACAACGCGTGGAGATGATGCGTAACCACATTGATCCCAGTCAGGAACTGGAGTCATCTGCCTTTGAAGGTTGTGATATTGAGTTTACCAACGATCTGGAAGTACTGAAAAAAGCCAATTTCTATATTGTGGCTGTTCCTACTCCGGTAGATGAACACAATGTGCCCGATTTGGTTCCTGTGCAACGCGCCAGCGAAACCATTGGAAAAGTGTTGAAGAAGGGCGACTATGTAGTGTTTGAAAGCACCGTGTATCCCGGATGCACGGAAGAAGATTGTGTGCCCATCATTGAAAAAATCTCCGGCTTGAAAATGGTAGAGGATTATAAAATTGGTTACTCACCGGAGCGTATCAATCCGGGTGATAAAGAACACACCATCACTACCATTACCAAGGTGGTGAGTGGTTGTTGCGATGAGAGTTTGGATATCATTGCTAAAGTGTACGAACTGGTGGTAAAGGCCGGCGTACACCGCGCATCTTCCATTAAAGTGGCAGAGGCTGCAAAGATTATTGAAAATACCCAGCGCGATCTGAACATTGCACTGATGAATGAATTGTCTATCATCTTCGATCGCATGAACATCAATACCTACGAAGTGCTCGAAGCTGCAGGTACCAAATGGAACTTCCTGAAGTTTCAACCCGGTTTGGTGGGCGGCCATTGCATTGGTGTAGATCCGTATTATTTAACCTATAAGTCGAAAGAACTAGGATACGACTCCCAGGTAATCCTTGCCGGTAGAAACATCAACGATGGTATGGCCGGATATGTAGCCAAGAAAGTATTGCAACACATCATTCAAAACAACGGTAATGTGAAAGACGCTAAAGTGCTGGTGATGGGCGCCACCTTCAAGGAAAACGTGAGTGATATCCGAAATTCCAAAGTGGCCGATGTGGTGAAAGAACTGAAATCATTTTCACTGAATGTGGATGTAACCGATCCGCATGCTTCCAGCGACGAGCTGAAACATGAATATGGTTTCACCCTGACTGAAAAAACAGCCAATGATTACGATGCCGTAGTGGTAACCGTTCCTCACCAGGAATACAGGAATCTGGATGATGCCTATTTCGCGTCCATTACCAAGCCTCACGCTATGGTAGCTGATTTGAAAGGTATTTACCGTAATAAGATTACCTCTCGACCTTATTGGAGTTTATAATTTTTTTTGAATTAAATCATAGTATCATTTTCATGTCTGTTTTTCATACAACCAATCTACAGGATAAAAGTTTTCTCGTAACCGGCGGTGCCGGATTCATCGGTAGCCATATTGCAGAATATCTGCTCAAACACGGTGCCGCAAAAGTGCGTGTGCTCGATAACATGGTGAATGGTTTTGATAAAAACCTGGCCATCCTTCGTCAGTACAATACCTTCGAGTTCATCGAAGGCGATATTCGCAATGCCGACATTTGCCAAAAGGCCTGCGAAGGAATTGATTATGTGAGTCATCAGGCTGCACTGGGTTCCGTACCCCGCAGTATGAAAGAACCTACATACTTCAGTGAGGTAAACATCACGGGTTTTGTAAACATGATGAAAGCGGCGTCAGACCAGCAGGTGAAACAAATCGTGTATGCCTCCTCGTCATCTGTGTATGGCGATGAACCTACCCTGCCTAAACTGGAAAGTCGCATTGGGAATGCCCTCTCTCCGTATGCCGTAACCAAAAGAACCAATGAGTTGTATGCTGATGTGTTTGCAAAAGCATACGGACTGAAAAATATGGGTTTCCGGTACTTCAATATTTTTGGTCCGCGTCAGGACCCCGACGGTCCTTATGCAGCTGTGATACCTTTGTTTGTAAAAGGTATCCTGCGCCGTACTCCGGTGTATATTAATGGCGATGGCGAACAAACGCGTGATTTCACATTTGTTGACAATGCCGTACAGATTAACGTAAA
>DPFD01000024.1:885-6287 GCA_003534175.1 Chitinophagaceae bacterium | reverse complement strand
GAACGGCCACAGTGTTACCTCCTTCATTTTAGGCACCCGAAAATTGTATCAGTTTGTACATGATCATCCGCTGATAAAATTTCTCGACGTAGCGTATGTGAACGACCCGCGCACCCTGTCGCTTAACCCTAAAGTAACGGCTATCAATTCTGCCATTGAAATAGATTTAACCGGACAGGTTTGTGCCGACTCTATCGGGCCATATCAGTTTTCAGGTATTGGCGGCCAGATGGATTTCATTCGTGGTGCGGCACTCTCAGAAGGTGGTAAACCTATCATCGCCTTACCTTCTACTACCGGTAAGGGTGAATCGAAGATTGTACCTTATCTGAAACAGGGCGCCGGTGTTGTTACCACCCGCGGTCATATCCACTGGGTAGTAACAGAATACGGAGCGGTTAATTTATTTGGATTAAACATGAAACAACGCGCCACTGCGCTCATCAGCATTGCCCACCCTAACCACCGCGACTGGCTCAGCAAGGCATGGCACCAGCGCCATCAGGGAGGGTGAGTAGGGGACATGGTTGAAAATGTATTTAAACCAGATCTGTTGTTCTTACTACATTTTCATACGAAGCCTTAAGTCTTAAAAACAGAGCATCTGACTTGCCCCTGACTTGTCCTACAAAATTGATATACCCCCTTAAACGGTACATAAACATCATTTTTAATTGGGCTTCAGACTCCCATGCCATTTTAAAATGCCGCTGTGCGGCTGCCAGCATGCCGCTTCTCGTTAAATCGTGAAGCATTGCCCTGATTTTCTTTAAGAGCCTCCTGTCAACATTTACCATCTCATTCACCGTTAATCCTGTAACAGATTGCCTGCGATTGCAAGATTGTTTGCGCAGCTTCTTTTCGTTGATCTCAAAATGATTCTTTTTAATCAGGTTAACAATTTCTAGTGTTTTATAAAGAGTAATATCTGAGTCAGATGAAAAAGTTAAATCGTCGGCATAGCGGGTGTACGTTAAGTGATTGATTTTACAGTAGTGTATCAAATCACTATCCAGTTTATAACAAACAAAATTTGAAATCACGGGTGAAGTAGGTGCTCCAATTGGAAGATTCCCCTCATAAGTTGTGAGCAATNNTGTGAATGCATTCGCCAACTCTTCACTGAAATTAAAAAAGGAGGAGGTAAAAACATGCTTTACCTGTTTGGCTGTAATGGTTGGGAAAAAGTCTTTTAGATCAATGTTCAAAACCTGCTTTTTACCGGTATGTGCTTTGGCGTTCTCAACAATATTGCACTGAGTTCCCAGGTAATGAGGGTTTACTACAAATCCATGCACCTGATTGGGTTTAACACATAGATAATAAGCCTGCAAAGAATAATTTAAACACTTTTGGATGTGTTTTAACTGTTCCTCCGGCTCAAGTATTTGTCGGTGGCCACCCTTCTTTTTCCGGATTGTATACCTTTCATAGGATGGATGATTTATAATATTTTCCAACTGAAAGAAGGGAGTATGTAAAAAGCGGCAGAGCTCCGCGGGAGATTCTATCGTTAAAAAGAGTAAGGCACTTAGCTCATGTTTTCTAAGCTGCTTCAATACTGCCGGGCACCTGTCAGAATTACCATATAGATATCGGAAGATTATTTTTTTATTCGATTTAGCAAAAGCTAATAATTCTGCGGGTGATCTCATACCTATAAAAAGAGCCGTTGCAAATTATCTAAACATCAATCGCTATTTATGAGAAGCGGAACGAAGTGAGCATCGGAATAAATAGCGCACTTATAGAAACTTCCCCTTCTACATGGGTTGCAGGAACACAACCTCAAAGTCTTGAATATCTGACTCATAATTTTATGCAACGGCTCAATATCTTTGTTTTAAAATGGAATATCTATTTCATCCAACCTGTTATTACAAAACCTGATTTTATTATAATATTCGTCAAAATCCCTAAAGGTGGTAAACTCTGCATCTCTCAAGAGTTTGATATTACCTAAACTACCCGTCCTGTTTTTTGCAACGATTATTTGTGTAAAACCCGCTAAATTATTCCCGTCATGATCAGCTCGAATATCATAATATTCAGGACGGTATATAAAAAGCACTTTATCCGCATTTTGTTCAATAGACCCACTCTCACGTAAATCAGACAGTTGTGGATGTCTTCCTTCTTTTCTATACTCCGACGATCTGCTTAGCTGACTGGAAGCAATTACACAAACATTAAACTCCTGAGCAATGCTCTTTAATTCATTGCTGATGCGACTCACTTCAAGCTCTCTACTGTTGCGGGAAGCGTTTAAATTAATCATTTGTAAATAATCCACGATAACCACTTTCACTCCGTTATCCTGAATCTGTTGCTGACAAATGGCTCTCAAAATAGCCATAGAATTATTGCAACTTTCATTCAAGAATATTTTGTGTCTGCTCAACTGTTGTTGCACTGAATCCAGTTTGCGGCTTTCCTCTTCTGTGAGATTATGTTGTAAAATGGAACTGATCCCCACTCCGGAAATAGTAGAAATAAACCGGCTTGTCAAGAGAAATTCCGGCAAATCAAAAGTGAAATACAGAACGGGTATAGTTTTGGAAATATGGAGAGACAAATTGATAAGAAGCTGCGTTTTTCCCATGGAAGGACGTGCGCCCACAATAATAAATTCACCCAAGGCAAAACCACCAAACTCATTATCGAAATCGGTGAAACCTGTTTTAATTAAAGCCCTGGGGTGAGTCCCTTCTTTCAGAAGGGGAAGGAATGTCGACACAAGATCAGAAATTTCTTTAGACTCTTTCCCTATTGGGGTTGGCGAGGTAGCGGCATTCAGTATTTCCTTAAGTTCAGACAATATCTCCTGAGCGTCGGCCGGCTGATTTTCAATCACACTTTGAATTCTTTGAATTATTTCCTGCTTCATGCAGTGAAAATATTATTTATTGTTCGTTACTGTATGAATGTTGAAAACTTTTGTGCTGCAACTGCCACGCCCTAGTACATAGATTATCCTGCCCGGCACAAATGGGCGAAAATATCCTAATAACACTATTATCACAAATACAAGTTCCATCAACAAGTACAATCTTCAATCATAAACTAATGAAACTCTCACATCAAAACGCCCCACAAAATCAGTATGCCAATATACTCGGCATACTTGTATAGGATGTACATGACAGAAGGTATAAAATTCAAAAACCTTGAGATGGCTTTGTGAAACGAACAGAAAAGTCCGTATTGTGTTTAAGTATGCTTACGCCATTTTTATACCGGCAAAGGTGGAACGGTGGTGGTGGATTTCACCTCCCCTCTGAACAATATATTAACCTCGGTAAATTGTATGGTGATTCAAACTTTTTGGAAAATATATCAATCTCCTTTTCCCTGTTATATCATTTAATCTGGAAATGTGAATCTGGAATTATCTTAATCGATTTAGTCTTTCAAGTATGATTGATTTGTACTGTTCCTTAAACTTATCACTCAAAAAGCTATTGTCAATCAAACCAAGCCATTTCGGTAATGCCATTTCCATCTTTTTGAATATATTTTGCTGTTGCTTTTCATCGAATTTGAATGTGTTCATTGCAGCAACAAAATCCTGTTTCTTTAGCTTTTTCTTTTTACCGTTAATATTCAATGCCATTTCCTCATCATCAGCAGGATTGACCAAAGCAGTATTTACCAAATCATATGCTGGCGATAATGTCATGCCTAATCCCGACTGTTCAAGTAATGAGAAATTCTTCAAATGCATATCGGCATTACCTGTAATGAAAGAGAACAGCACCAATTCCCAAAAATTAACAACATCCAGTCCCGGCATGGCAGAGTACTTCAGTATGGCTTTGCCTATTTGCTCGTGGCTACTATGGTATTTATCCTCAGTTAGCCGCTCCGTTAGCTGGCACATATCTTCCATGGCCAGTTTCCCTTTTTTGGTTCGGTCTACTCGTTTGGCGACATACGCCAGATTGCCCGATTGCAAACGAATGAGGCAATGGGGTACCGTTTTAATTTTGGCAAAAGACGCCAAATGCATGGTGAGATCTTCCACCTCCGGCAGTTGTGGAAAGAGTGCTGTAGGTGGTTTCAGTATGTACCCGCCCCACAATCCCACAACGGTAAATCTTCGTTCTGTACCTTCTTTATTATTTCCGGTTATGTGTAATGATAGTTTGGCTTGTACACCTGTTACGGCAGTTTGACTTTGTATCACTTCCTTTGCTAATGACTCCAAATCTTCCTCGGAATATGGTAGTGACGGAGGTGTTGGGTAACCAAATATTTTCTTTGAACAGGAAGCATGAAAGTCTTGTTCATATTCGGCTAATGGCTGATAGCAATATAGACATCTACTCATGGGTTATCCTCCTCTTTTATTTCTTCTACACTTACGGCACCTACGCAATCTTTGCAACAGGCCAGCAGTAAGCCCATCCGGTCCCGTGGATTGAGTTTCCAGTTTTTTTCAACTATATCCAGTAACCAGCCTTCGGGTATCAGGCCATCAAAAAAGGGAAATAAAACATTGGAGTGGAAAGCAGTTTCCTGAACCGGCAACGTTAAACTCACCGGGCGGGCACTGGGTTGTGCTACATACAATTTGTCGTACACAAAATGATACCCTTGCTCATCTTGGGTGAGCCATCCGGCCAATTGGTCTTCTATTTTTATCGCTGCTTTTCGCACCTTGGTTATTTTGAATTTGTGTAATCAGGACTGTTGGTTGGATGTTTGGGGTACGGCACCCACCTGATAGCCGAACAGTTGTAGTACTTGGTTCACCTTATCCAACCGCACGCTTTGTTTGCCCTGTTCCAGTTCCCGAATGAAACGCAACCCCACACCTGCTTTCTCGGCCAGTTCAGGCTGGGTTAGCTTCACCGACTTTCTTTTTGTCTTAACAAAGTTTGCAAGATTCATTTTATACCCTTTTGGGTGCAAATATAGCTATATATTTCATAAGCACACCTTTTAGGGTATAATTATTAAATCTTAGACATAATTAACACCCCATCGGGTATAACAATCATTCAAAGGATGTAAACAACACCTGAACGGGTGCAGTTTTAATCAGAAACCTGGAAATCATACGGTTGTCATTTCCTCATTTCTAATTAAAGATTAACAGATTCACTATTAAACCCTGCCTTAGCATTCACATAATAAATCATTAACCGCTCATCTACCACCCGGATTTTTTTTGGAAAAAATAGCACCGAAGATGGTGAAGGTTTCAAAATCTCTTTACCCCAAAAACTTTAAAACCAGCACACTGAGTTTTAAAGCTCACTCAATCTTCGGCCACATAAAGTTAGAGTTAATAAATGTCAGACGTGTTAACTTTAAACTTTAAATATGAAAAAGCGATTTACAGAAGTACAAATTGTATCAGCAATTAAGAAGCAGGAAGGAGGTATACCAGTCAAGGA
>DPFD01000024.1:0-874 GCA_003534175.1 Chitinophagaceae bacterium | reverse complement strand
ACCTTTTACAACTGGAAGGCCAAGTATGGCGGTATGGAGGCCAGCGATGTAGCCAAGATGAAAGAGCTAGAGAAGGAAAATGCGGAGCTCAAAAAGATGTATGCAGAGGTCTGCATTGAAAACCGGGCAATGAAAAACTTTATTGAAAAAAAGTTGTAACGCCTCTGGAGAAACGGGAAGCTGTAGAACATTTTGTTCAAGAAGAGCAGCTAAGTAACCGCAAGGCGTGTAAACTGATTGGTGTATCCCGAACCACCTGCCAGTATCAAAGGAAGCCAAAGAATGATCAGCCTGTCCAGGATGCATTAACGTCATTAACAATCAAACATGCTGCGATTGGATTTTGGCAATGCTGCTATCGTCTTTGGAAAAAGGGTCATAAATGGAATCACAAAAAAATTTACCGCGTTTATACGGATATGAAACTGAATATCAGAAGGAGGGCAAGGAAACGCTTGCCAGAAAGAGTAAAGCAGCCGCTGGTTGTGCCTACAGCTCCGAACCAGGTATGGAGCATTGATTTTATGCAGGATAGGCTGGTGGATGGACGTAAGTTCCGCTTGTTGAATATCATTGATGATTATAACCGGGAATCGCTTGCTATTGAGATCGACACCTCTCTTCCATCCCTCAGGGTAATCCGTGTACTCGAAAGACTTGCGGCAGAGAGAGGTTACCCTGCTAATATCCGGTGCGATAATGGCCCTGAGTTCATCTCTCATCTTCTGGAAGAATGGTGTAGTCATGAGCACCGCAGAATAAATCTACAGTTCATCCAGCCCGGAAAGCCTATGCAGAACGCCTATATTGAAAGAAAAAATGGCAGCATCAGGCGGGAACTATTGAATGCTTACCTGTTTAATAGTCTTGCAGA